>NZ_JBIMJQ010000029.1:0-21628 GCF_043674215.1 Streptococcus sp. A22 | reverse complement strand
TAACTCTATTATACTACTTTACATATGAAAAAGCCGTTAGAAATACAATTCTAACGACTTTGTCTTCAGTCTGAAATGGTCCACTGGACCATTTTTTTACTTAGCGATTGGGTAAACAGATACTTGTTTCTTATCGCGACCTTTACGTTCGAAGCGTACAACGCCTTCTACTTTAGCGTAAAGAGTGTCATCTCCACCACGACCTACGTTAGCTCCTGGGTAGATTTTTGTACCACGTTGGCGGTAAAGAATTGAACCACCTGATACAGTTTGGCCGTCAGCAGCTTTCGCACCAAGGCGTTTCGCTTGTGAGTCACGACCGTTTGACGTTGAACCTCCACCTTTTTTGTGGGCCATAAATTGCAAGTTAGCAAGATTCAAGTTTAACATATGTTATTCCTCCGAATTTCTGTAATGATTGCTTCAAGCTACGCCTTAAGCGTTGATAGCGTTGATAACAACTTTTGTGTAAGGTTGACGGTGACCTTGTTTGCGGTGGCTACCTTTTTTAGGTTTGTACTTGAAGGTAACAACTTTTTTCTGTTTACCTTGTTTTTCAACAGTACCAACAACAGTAGCGCCTGCTACGAGTGGAGTACCCACAACAGTTTTCTCACCACCAACAAGAACTACTTCTTCGAAAGTAACTTCTTGACCTGCTTCAACGTTCAATTTTTCAACGTAGATAGCTTGACCGACTTCAACTTTAACTTGTTTGCCGCCAGTTTTAATGATTGCATATGTGCTCATTATGCACCTCCTATGAATTTTAGGGCTCAGCCCGAATTTAATGTGAAGACTCGCCTAGTACCGTGGGACGAACCACTTAAACGGTATTCGTGCGGTTGCACAGGATGTGTGCATAGTCAACCCTTGTAATATACCAAAAAACACTCGCTTTTGCAAGTGTTTTGTATCATTTTTTCTTACATTTCGAAAACTTCACTCTCCTGCTTGTTTGGCAAGAAGAGAGAAAGGACGATTCCGACAAGAGCTGGCATCAGCCAAGATAAGGATTGTCCGGCAAATGGCAGAGCTCCAATCAGGTTTGAAATTCCTGACCAACCAAATTGTCCAGCCAAGACTTCTACTAGCGACAAGACTGTTACCACACCAACTGTCAGCTGCATGCCTGGTTTTGACAGAGGCACAAATTTGTTGACAATGGTGATTAAAACAATACAGATGGTAATTGGATAGAGAACCAAAAGAACAGGAACTGAGAAAGTGATGATATTGTTCAAACCGAGGTTGGCAATCCCAAAACCAATCAAGGTAAAGACAGTTGCATACACTTTATAACTAAAACGTGGGAAACGCTCCGCGAAAAATTCACCTGAAGATACGATCAAGCCAGCTGTTGTCGTGAAACATGTCACGATAACCATAGCTGCCAAGAAAATCTGTGCACTTGGCCCAAAGATGGCTTGTGTTGCTTGCGAAAGAATGTAAACACCTTTGTTAGTATCTGATACCAAAACATCAGCAGGCACAGGGAAATGATTTCCTAAGAAAGCCAAACCAACATATAGTGCTGAGAAAGCTAAGGCCACAACAAGACCAACTGACCAGATGGTTGAGACGTATTCCTTCTTGCTAGAGAAACCAAGTTGTTTTAAGGTATTGACCGCTACCACACTAAAGGCAACCGCCGCAAGAGCATCAAGGGTATTGTATCCTTCAATAAATCCTGTACCAAAGGCCTGTCCAACTGAATAAGCTTCTGCTGCTGGCAGAGGACTGGTCGAACCATATTTGGCAATACCTAGCACCACCAAAATCACAATCAAAATAGCAAAAACAGGGGTCAAAATTCGTCCGATACTGTTCAAGATTTGAGACGGTTTAAGGGCAATCAGGTAGGCTGCCACAAAGTAAAGAGCTGTAAAACCAAACAACCAGAGACTCGGATTCCCATCGCCCAATAATGGCGCAATACCAATTTCGAAGGACGTTGTAGCCGTACGCGGAATGGCAAAGAAGGGACCAATGGCCAAATACAAGGCAACAAGATAGCCCGTTGCAAAAGCCGGTGAAATCTTGCGAGAAATTTCATGTACATAACCTTTGGGATTCAATGTCCCGACAATCAGGGCAATGACAGCAATACCGACACCTGACACAACAAATCCTAATATAGCTGGCCAGAAATTCTCACCAGATAAGACACCAAGTGCAGGTGGGAAAATCAAGTTTCCTGCACCAAAAAACATACCAAACAGGAGTAATCCTGTTAGAGCTCCTTTTTTCATAAAAACTCCTTCTTATCTTTTTCGAAAGTCCATTATACCACAAAAATTCGATTTTTTCCGAACGTTAGGTTATTAAGGTAACGACACCTAAGTCAAATAATTAAAAAACGCATCAAATCAAGTTAAAATTAACCTTCATTTGATGCGCGAATGAATT
The DNA here is from genome assembly GCF_043674215.1 of Streptococcus sp. A22. Lineage (NCBI taxonomy): Bacteria > Bacillati > Bacillota > Bacilli > Lactobacillales > Streptococcaceae > Streptococcus > Streptococcus sp. A22. The sequence goes on along the minus strand of NZ_JBIMJQ010000029.1, from coordinate 19,219 downwards.
TCTTTCTAAAGCTGTCTATTCTTTCCCAACCGTGTCAGACATTAAACTTCATCAACAGTTTACAGTAAATCTTCGATTAAATTGTCAATCTCATCTTTTGCTTCCACTTTTGGAGTAATTTCTGTCACAATAATTCCTGCAACAGCACGTTCTACCAATCCTTCTACATCCATGCGAGCTTCGTACTGCTCGACATGTTTGATTTTCGGATTGGTTTTTGGACGGTCAGGGGCAAAGATGGTACAGCAATCCTCAAATGGCTGGATGGAAATATCAAAGGTATCAATTTCCTGAGCAATATCAATGATTTCCAACTTGTCCATGGTCACAACTGGACGGATAACAGGTGTATTTGTCACCGCATTGATAGCCTGCATGGATTCCAGGGTCTGACTTGCCACTTGTCCTAGACTTTCACCATTGATAATAACCATAGCACCACGCTCTTCCCGTACTCGGTCTGTAATCCGCATCATGAAGCGGCGTGTCAAGGTCATCAAATAAGCTTCAGGTGCTTTTTCCTTGATTTCTTCCTGAATTTCTGTAAATGGTACTTCGATAAAGGTGATATTACCACCAAAGGCAGTCAATTTACGGGTCAAATCATGGGCTTTTTTAAGAGCACCTGGACTAGTGTATGGAGGGCTAGCAAAGTGAAGAGCTTCAATTTCTACCCCACGTTTCAGTGCTAAATAGCCCGCAACAGGCGAATCAATACCACCTGATAACATAAGCGTTCCTTTTCCAGATGTTCCAACTGGAAGACCGCCTGCCCCCTTGATTTCTTCATGGGAAATATAAGCTGCGTCTGGACGGATTTCCACTCGCAAGGTAATATCTGGCGACTTCATCTGTACCTGTACATTTGGAATGGCTGTGAAAACCACATCTCCTAGGACTTGGTTAAGGTCACGGCTATCCAATTCAAAGCTGTGGTCGCTACGACGCGCAGCAATCTTGAAGGTCATCCCTTCCTTGTAAATGGACTGCATAATCTCCACAACCGCTTCTTTCAAGGCTGGAACAGACTTCTCAATCTTATAAGACGGTGCGAAATTTTGGATCCCAAAAATCTTCTTCAAAGAAGCTGAAACTTCCTGATAATCTGCCCCGTTCAAATAGACATGACCACGATCACGGTCAAAATAAACGGTCACTTCTGGGTAGACAGAAAGGACATGTTTGATATTATTGCGGAGTTTGTTGACAAACCGCATCTTGTTTTTCCCTTTGGTTGACAATTCGCCATAGCGAATCATAATTTCTGAATAGTTCATTCTACCTTACTTTCTGTGTATTGTGATAAATTTGCTTGAAAATCGTGAGGAATTGCTCGATTTGCCCCATGTCATTATCATCGTCTAAGCTGATACGGACGGCCGTTTGAGCCAGCTTCTGCGGTACTCCCATGGCAATCAAGGTTCCAGCCGGTTTTCCAGCCTTGGACGAGCAGGCTGAAGTGGTCGAAATGTAAATCTGGTGGTCTTCAAAGGCATGGACGATGACTTCACCACGGATATTTTTAATGCCAAAGGTCAAAATACTTGGTGCAAAATTATCCATGCCTGAAAAAACAGTCACATGGTCAAATGTGCTGAGTTCTTCCAAGAGGATTTGCTTCATGGCAGACAATCGTTTCTGGCTATCCTGCGCCTTGTCCAAACTGAGGCGGAGCGCTTTAGCAGTTGCTGCAATACCAGCCACATTTTCCGTTGTTGATCTCTTGTCACTCTCTTGACCACCGCCTGTCAAAAGCGGAGAAATTTTCTTACCAGATTTGACATAGATAAAGCCGACTCCACGAACTGAATGGAATTTATGACCAGAGAAGGTCGCAAAATCAACGCGTTCCGTCAAAAATCGTTCTGTCGGGATTTTAGTGATAGCCTGAACAGCATCCACGTGGAAGGAAATAGTCGGTTTGTCCATCAGCAAGTTTGAAATTTCCGCAATCGGCTGGATAGAGCCAATTTCATTGTTGACTGCCATGACGGATACCAAAATCGTATCGGGACGTAACAAGCTCTCCAATGCCGAAACGTCCACAAACCCTTGGGCATTGACCGGCGCAAAATCCACCTCAAATCCCTGCGATTGGAGCCAAAGGGCGGATTCCTTGACCGCTGGATGCTCAATGTCAGACACAATGATATGCTTGCCCAAATGCGACCGTTCAAAGGCAACCCCCTTGAGAACCCAGTTGTCCCCCTCTGTACCACCAGAGGTAAAAAAGATTTCCTTGCTATCCTTGCCTAGCAATTCTGCAATTTGCTTACGGGAGGCCTCTAAGATACGGGTCGCCTGACTGCCCAAATTGTGCAGACTAGACGGATTGCCCCAAATTTTTGTCGCTACTTCTGTATAGGTCTTGAGCGTCTCAGGATAGACCTGAGTCGTCGCTGCGTTATCAAAATAAATCATGATATCATTCCTTTGTTTGCAATAGTCCTATTTTATCACTTTTTACCAGCTTTTGCCAACCATCACTACGAAAAGACAGCCCACGGACTGTCTTGCATACCTATAAAATTTCTTTCAACCGTTCGATGTCAGCCTGGCTAGTTGACCAGCTAGTTGCAAAGCGTATGATACTGTGACTATCGTCATATTTTTCCCAGAAACTGTAAGCAATGCCTGATTCAGACAATTTCGGCAACTCTTCATTTTTGACAATAATAAACTGCTGATTAGTCGGCGAATTGAGATAAAACCGATAGCCTTTTTCAACTAAAACTGCCTTGAGTTGCTCTGCCATGTCGATCGCATGCCGTCCGATGCTCATATAGAGATCATCAGTGAACAATCGATCAAACTGGACTCCAATCAATCGTCCCTTAGCTAACAAGGCACCGTGATGTTTGACAATAGATACAAAATTCTTTGGCTGATTATTCTTTGTAAATACAAGAGCTTCTCCCAACAAGGCGCCAAGTTTTGTCCCTCCGATGTAGAAGACATCTGTCAGCTCTGCTATGGCCTGCAAATCAAGATCCGTATCGCGTGCAGCAAGCCCATAACCCAAGCGAGCACCGTCTAAAAAGAGCGGAATATTGTGCTGCTGGCAAACTTTGGACAAGTCTTCTAACTCTGTTTTGCTATAAAGCGTACCATATTCAGTCGGGTGAGAAATATAAACCATTCCTGGATGAACCATATGGGCATGATTAGCATCAGCATAGAAATCTTTGATGAAATTATCAACCTCACTTGCCGTTATTTTCCCTTCATGATGCAGCAGTGTCAAAACCTTGTGTCCAGAAAATTCAATAGCACCAGCCTCATGTGTAGAAATATGCCCAGTATCTGCAGCAATCACACCCTCGTAGGATGCCAGCAAGGAATTGATAGCGATTTGGTTGGTCTGTGTTCCACCTGCTAAGAAGGTTACTTGAGCATGAGGACAATTTGTAGCTTGGCGGATTTTCTCAATTGAAGATTCTGTGTGGCTATCAAGTCCGTAGCCTGCTAATCCCTCGTCATTAGTAGTAATTAGAGCTTCCAGTAAAGCAGGATGAGCTCCCTTATTATAGTCATTTTCAAAATGTAGCATCTTTATTTCCTTTCAGGAGTTTCAAATTTTATGAACAAACTATGAACAAGTGCAACAAAAACCCTTATAGGATAAGGGTTTTCGCCGTTATATTATCCACCCTGAGGGAATCGAACCCCCATCTCAAGAACCGGAATCTTACGTGATATCCATTACACTAAGGGTGGAAAGGAAAAACTTGCGCAAGGCAAGTTTTTAATCGAATTACAATTCAATGTCACCGAAAAGGTCTGCCATTGAGAAACCAGTTTGTGTTTCTGGCAATTCGAAGTCACGTTTTTCTTCGCGTTTTTGACGACGTGGACGTGGTGCACGTTTTTCAGCTTTTTCTTCGCCTTCAGCTGCTGCTGGACGCTCTTCCAAAGCCTTGATAGAAAGTGATACACGCTCATCAGCTGCATTCACTTCAAGAACTTTAACAGTAACTTCTTGACCTACTGACAAAGCATCTTTTGGATTTTCAACACGTTTGTGTGAAATTTGTGAAATGTGTACCAAACCATCGATACCTGGCAATACTTCAACGAAAGCACCGAAGTCAGTCAAACGTTTCACTTTACCTTCAATCACATCACCAGCTGCCAATTTTTGCTCAACGCCGTCCCATGGACCAGGCTGTGTAGCTTTTAATGACAATGATACGCGACCTTCAACTTCGTCGATAGCAAGAACTTTAACTTCAACTTCTTCACCAACAGTAACTGCTGATTTAGGAGATACGTTACGCTCATGTGACAATTCAGTCAAGTGAACCAAACCATCAACACCACCAAGGTCGATGAAAGCACCGAAGCTAGTGATACGGGCAACTTTACCAGTTACAACTTCACCTACTGACAACTTACCAAATACTTCTGCACGCGCTGCTGCTGCTGATTCTTCAACAACGTCACGTCGTGACAAGATGAAGCGGTTTTCTGCTGGATCAACTTCTTTGATTTTAGCATCAAATTCTTGACCTACAAAGCGCTCAGTGTTGCGAGTGAAACGGCTATCGATCATTGAAGCTGGGATAAATCCACGAAGACCTTCAAATTCAACTGCAAGACCGCCTTTAACGGCACGAGTAACTTTAACTGTAACAACTTCGTCTTCACGACCAACAAGCTTGTCCCATGCTTTACGTGCTTCCAAACGTTTCTTAGAAACAAGATATGTAACAGTGTCAGTATCTTTCCCTACTACTTGACGAAGCACAAGCAATTCAAGTGTTTCACCAACTTTAACAAGGTCGTTGATATCAGCATCACGGTCGTTTGTCAACTCACGAAGAGTCAATACGCCTTCTACACCAGTACCTGAAATAGCTACATTCGCTTGACCAGCATCAACTGTCAATACTTCTGCAGTTACGACATCACCAGGTGTAACTTCGCTTACACTGTTCAACAAATCTTCAAATTCGTTCATTATAAATAAACCTCCGACAATCGGGCCTCCCGACCCAACATAAAATATATTTTATTAAGGCACACGCAAGGACAACAACAATATGGACATCTTTGACGAATTAGGATAAACCTAATACCTTGACTGGGGTAGCTGGATTCGAACCAACGCATGAGGGAGTCAAAGTCCCTTGCCTTACCGCTTGGCGATACCCCAAAATACACCACTAAGATAACGTTCTGAAATGAACTCGGGCTAAACGCTGTGTAAAAAAGATAAGTTGCCTAGCAAATCAGGATTTGCTGTCAACTTCCTATTTTTACTGTGCGTTTGACGCCCTTAGTATCTTAGATATGGAGAGAGAGGGATTCGAACCCCCGAACCCGAAGGAGCGGATTTACAGTCCGCCGCGTTTAGCCTCTTCGCTATCTCTCCGCGCACTAACATTCACTATTCTACCATAGAATAGTGATAATTACAAGTCTTCTAATTGCTTAAATTGTAATTTTCAATAATATTTGCTACTGCTGATTCCAAAGATTTATAAAAACTATCAACAGCTCCGTTTTTTACCACTGCAAGATTTTTTTCTTCAAATTCAGCAATCTCACCGATAACTTTTTTTCCGATAACCAAACGATAGCCTGAAAATTCTTCTTTATTGACCACAACCTTGCTATCTTCTAGTTGGATTTCAATTTTTTTATCTTTTTTACTCATTTTAAAACCTCACTTTTATTATTCTACAAAAAAATAGAAGAGCATGCAAGTGCAAGCGCTCCTATTATACTATTTGTTCGGATTTACATTTTTTATTACTCTGATAAACAATTATTTTTTACCTTCTCGATACAATTGCTTTGTCTTGTAGCCTTGTTCTAAAATATCAACCATTTCAGCCAGACGCTTGTTCTACGTGGCCTCTGTCTTGGCTGAGTAAACATACCTGGCCCAATCTCGTTGATAGCCTGGCGTTAAACTCTGATAAAAGCTCAATTCTTTTGGATGATGTTCCAAAAATCCCTCAATGTCTGCGATCTTATCCAGATAATCGCCTACTCTGGCTGACGATCGACTGCTTGACTGGACCTTTGTTTCTGGTTGGAATTTGACTGCCACCATGGTGTAGTTGTCATCAAGCGCCACCATTCGATTGAACTTGTAGACTGTGCCCTTGATATAGCCATCCTCATCAGTAACTTCTAGACAGGGAAAAATGTGATCGCGATGAATGGGAGCGTGCCCTAGCTTGTTCTTATTTTTGGGATAGAAGAGATAAAGCTGACCATTTTCAACTAGGAGATGTTGTGCAGATGCCTGCAAAATAATGTTCTTCATCTCCTCTAAGCTATAAACGTAGGCTAGCCCAAGCTCAAGTTTCTCCGCTACTTCTGTCGGAAAGCCATAGCCATCAAAAGCAGTTTCTTCCTCCTGCGCTGGTTTCATCATAGCCACATCTGTGAACTTATCCAACTTTAGCTTTTTCAATAAGGTTTCATCCATGATTTTACTCCCCTTTTTGACGGTGGTATTCAATTGATTTGACCAGAATTTCCTCTAGAACTTCCATATCAATGTCTGCCAATTTATTAACATAGACACAACCAACTGCTGCCTTATGCTTGCCCAAACGGTCCAATAGCTCCTGGCGTCCAGGCAGATTTTGATCAATATAAAGACTAATCTTGGCCTGTCTGGCCGCAAAAGCGAGAATGGGGGAATCTCCTTCCGTCCCAGTATCATACTTATAATGGTAGCAACCAAAGCCAATAATGCTGGGATACCAAACGACAGCTTCCTCCTGGCTGATGCGCTGGTGCAATTCTAGTAATTTGTAGGCATCTTCCTGCTTACGGACTGTTTTCAATTCTGCAAACAATTCATGGACCGACTGTCCAGTAGGGGAAAATTTTGACATAGATTTCCTTTCTGATGAGTGGCTCTAATAATATCCAAGGATTATAAAATTTAGTTACAACATTTCCCTAGTTTTATATCCAATTGTACGTAGACTATCTTGCATCTATTTTCTCATTAATATCTTGTTTTATTTTTGATAGTACAATTGATTTTAAAACTAAATTCCATCCATTATTTTGGAATTAAAGAGATTATCAATCCCAAAATAATCAACTTCATTCCAAATTCTCCCATAGAGCTGGGTATAAAATATAGCCAAAACATTCTATTTTGATTGCTATGACCGAGGAGGATGACAATACCAATGAACATTAAAGAAATGATTTACATAAAGGACGAACGCATTAATAAAAGTGAGAAAATTTAAATCGACATTTAAAGTGTAAACACATTTACTTCGACAATCAATCTCAGATGTTATTAAAATTGAGTATAAGTCAGATACCATTTCAACCAATCTCAATGTTTAGCAACGAGAAAGACTGTTCCATTTATCTACATTCAACTATTTCTTGTCTCCAAATTCTAGAAACTCCTTCCGTTTTTCTTTGCAGGTCACATCTCTTGCTGAGTGAAAGACAAGTCTTCTGCTGTAATTAGCATCAATTCATCATCATTAATCTGCTCTTTCTGTGAAAGTCGATTAGCTTGAAGGGACAATGAAGTTTCAAAAATATTTCGAACCGCTCGGCCATTTGCAAAATTTTGCGGTTTCTTATCACAAATCTCTTGTAAATACTGTTTTAAAATAAGGCTTGCATCGGATGAAATTCGCATCTCATTTGTCTGGCAATATGAGTTAAAAATTTCTAATAATTCTTCTGCAGTATAATCAGGAAAATGTATCAACTTATTGAAACGCGACCTTAAACCAGGATTTGATTCCAGGAAATCATTCATTGGATCAGAATATCCTGCAACGATAACTACAAAATCATCTCGCTTATCTTCCATGGCTTTTAAAATTGTATCAATCGCTTCTTGACCAAAATCTGTCCCACCTTTAGCCAATGTGTAGGCCTCATCGATAAATAAGATTCCACCCAGTGCCTTATCAATTACCTCTCGTGTCTTGATTGCCGTTTGCCCAACATAACCAGCTACTAAGTCAGCCCGATCTACTTCAATCAACTGCCCTTCTGATAAAATCCCCAAAGACTTGTAAATCTTAGCAATGAATCTAGCAACGGTCGTTTTTCCAGTTCCTGGATTTCCTAGGAATACCAAATGATTGGAGGTTTTTACGGTTTTGAATCCCCGTTCTTGTCTCATTTTATTGAGACGTATTAAGTTTGTTAAATTATGAACCTCTTGTTTTACAGCATCTAGTCCAATCAATTGGTCTATTTGGTCTAACACCTCTTCAATCGTTTCAGCAGTTACAGAAGAAGAAGTTTCTTCTGAAGCAACCTCTTGTTCCCTTTCGTTGATGACCAACAATTTCTCAGCAACTGCTAGCTCTCCTAACTCCGGAATCAGATCAGTTGTCATATATTGTTTTAGGTATTTTACATGATCAACAAAACCTTGGATATTCGTAGATTTTTTCTGATTTTTACTTAATGTATAGTAGCGTCCAATTGAAGTGATGGTTGTTAGATAGAGTTCAGAAAGTATAATTCCTTCACTCTCCTCGTTTATTTGATCAAATTGACATAGAAGTTTAAAAGTTGAAGGAATTTTTTCTAGTTTATTAAACTCAGGAACTTCAACTTGAATCCCCGATAGATAAGTGCTAACAAAAAGATTCATTCGCTCTGTGCCATCAGTCAATGATATTCTGTGAATAAAAGTAAGGATTTCTTGAAGAACCAATTGCTTCAATGAAACTGGCAAAGATAGTGGTAGCTGTTTGCTTTCAACTTTTTCACATGCACTCAGCAGTCTAGCCATAGCATTTTTGATTTCTAAATCCATCATAATTCCTCAATTTTAGAGTAAAGCAACTTGATCCATGATGGCCTGATAGACTTGACGTGAAGCATCCGAATCTTGAAGCAATGTTTCTTCTATAATCGATGCAATTCCTTCTTTTAAGCCATCTGTATTGACTTGATTTATTGTTTGAAAAGTATGTTGATCATCCAAAGCAAGAATGAGTGCTTGATTGTCTTCAACTACCTCCTTCTGAGAGGTAACTTCATCCAATAGCTCTGTACAGTAGAAATCCATCTCTACTGTCGTCATGTTGGATTCAAAAAAGGCATAGTCTTGCAATCTTTCCAGAAACCATTCTGATTGCAGGGTATCATATACACTCAGCCACTTATCATGCGAAGAATGCCATACACTTCCACTATTCAGTAATCCCTTGTTATTAAAATAGTATTGCTCATCATAAAATCGAAGTGACATGGTCAACATGGACAAAAGGGAAAAGATTGAAAATATTACTGTGCTTTTATCAGTTGCAATCTCTTTCTTAAAGACGGAAATTAATAATTGTAAAACATTGTAAAGTTGATCAACTAACTCCCGCATTTTTTCTTCCGAATAGGGATTTTGCCGCCTTCTCGCATCCAACATATCTGAATATGTAGAAAGAACTTTATTGAATTCATAGCCGGCTTGAATATCGTGTCCTTGTTTTACAGCTTGATGAAGCTGATGAATTTGGTGAGAAATTTCCTCACTCATTTTATCAAGTTTTGCATATAATATTGCAAAGCCGGCACAGGTTGCGACAAGATTTAAACCATTCAATATAAGTGATGGATTTTGTAACTCAAACGTACTCAGAATCCCCCTAATCCCTTTGGAATCTAGTTTAAAATGTTGATTGATTGTTTGAAAAGCCTGGTTTACTAACTGCCCTGCTTCTTTGTTTTGTATTTGATTGAGTGCGACCTTCTGAAATGCTCGAATTTTTTTATTATTCCCTCGCACTACTATCTCAAAGATACCTTTCTCGTTGAGAAAGGGGAGAAGTTCATTCAAAGAATTGATATTTTTTACTCCAGACATTGCTACTCTCCTTGGTTCTTACTATTCTTTAACTCACAATAGACGATGATTGTCATGATCAGATAAAAAACTTCACTTGAATATACTCCATTCTTCGAGAAAAACTCTGCCACTTGATAGTTCAATTTTTTAGCCTGTTCCTGCTTCATATTGAGAATTATTTGCTCAATAGAGAGAGCATCGATGGATAAGTTGATAGTTTCAAGTAGCTTAGTATCTGATTGAAGAGCTGAGTTGTAAAGACAAAGCATGACTCTGCAATAATCAATCAATTGGGGAACAGAATGGAGCCCTTTTTTTCCATTTGCCTTTGCTTTTTCATAATAGCGTCGAGATCTAGGTATCAGTTGGGGATCGATGACCTGCTTATTCCCTTTTGGAGCTTTTGCAATCTTATTTGAAACCAATTTATCTAAGAAAATACTGTAATAAACCAAGTGTTTTTGAAAAGGTATCTTGGTCTTCAATTCCAATTTTTCTAAATAATCACATAATTTTTCAGAAAAAATATACTGATCAATCCGATTATCCTCCAAAAAGGAAAATTGAATATACTCTCCAATAAGTAAAGCTTTGATATTCTTAAACTCTATAGAACTGAAATCCATTATAGTTTCTTTTATGAAGTCATTATATTTCATACTCTCTTCCCATTCTATACAATAATTTTTCTTTTATTATATCACATTTCACATCTACTCATTTCCCTTTCACTCCACTTTCAGGGGCAATCATTTAAACGATTTAAAGGTAGTTACGTTTCTATTCCCCAAAACTCCTTGTCAATGGAAACAAACACGTACCCAAAGGGTAAATGGGAATAGAATTGGATAATTTCTAGCTATCACTTCTACTCCCTCTAAAAATTTTCTCACTCTGATACTTCCCCACCCTAAGCTAAAAAGCCTTGTCTCCAAGGCTTTTCAATATGCTTTCATTCAAAGGTTTCTAGGCTTTCACCAGCAGAGCGACTACCTCATAAGGAGGATTGATGGTAAAAACAATCACATTCCGCTTTCGCATCCCTCTCTTTTTAACTTCGGACACCAGAAAAGACGATAGATTTTGGGGTATGATACTCCATTTCTATCGCCTTATATCTTTGAATTCAGTTTTATTCAGTTTTATTAAGTTTCGTTCACCTCGACCAATCTAAATGCCGGAGAAGCATATAAAATTGTATTCCCTTACTAGCTGAAAAACCTTTCTTTTTTCCTTAGAAGTTTAATTATTATTACAAGGGAAATAACCACCTCTAAAACATATACCCCTATCAATACTATAGGTAGAATTTGAACTTCTGCAAGGCTACCGCTGAGCAATATGTAATCCCAAAGAGAATGGAAAATTATAGGGAACAGTATTTTTCGTGTGTCCAAATACATAGCTCCTAAGAACACTCCCATAACAAAGGTTGAGCAAAGTTGTCCCATTAGCTCGGAGACTGATAGACCTCCTATAACATTTATTAAATGTAATGCACAAAATAGCACTGAAGATAGCAGTATGGCAAGAGCCGGATTCATCTTCTTCGCCATTGCACCAAGCAATATCCCTCTGTACATGCCTTCTTCAGCTATTCCAATCAAAGCAGTATCTATTATCAATATAACAAATGCTAAATCCGGACTAAATCCTCTGACAATTGAATATAGTCCAAACCCTACTACAGGGATGAACAAAAGTGCTGAAAATACATAGCTCGGCTTGCTTTCTGAGTGCAAGGTTAATTCATTTTTATTTTTTATGCCGTAGTACAAAACCAATATCGCTAATATAAACATAAACGGCAAAAACTTCCTGCTGAACTCCGTTGAATTATATGGAGTATTTAAGAAATGATTACTTATAAAAAGTCCTATTCCCATTATAATCATATACGCTGTTAATAAAATATAGTTCTTCTTCATATACAACCTCCTGCTTTCATCTATCAAAAAGTCCTCCAATTATTTGCTTGAAGTGCTTTGATTTTGCCTCTAAGTCCACTACAATATAGAGATAGCTATATGTAAGCCATTCTAATTCATCTGACTAATCAATTATTCTTTCTATGGTTCTTACCAATCAATCCAAGCAACATAAACAAAGCAACAACGCCTGTCACCAAGTAAAAACTAATGTTGGAGCTATCTCCGGTTTCCGGAGCTTTATATTTCTTAACTACCGTAGGAACATTTGCAGGAGGATTAGTTTTGTTATCCTTATCATTTTTAACAGAAAGCTTTATAACGGCTTCACCCTCATCCAAATCTTTTACATTAACTTTTACAGGTTCCTTATTTAAAACATATCCGTTAGGAGCCTTTGTTTCAACCAATATATACTCTTTGTCATAATCCAGCTCATCAATTATAGCCTTACCGTCAGCCCCTGTTGTCACAGTTTTTATAGGTTTACCTGAGCAGAGCCGACTTTTACCAAGAATAAATCAAATGTTGCATTTGCCAATCCCATATTACTTTTCAATATCTTCTTTTTGAAATTTTCTAATCATACCTTTACCATCCAATCTGTTCCATTCTATTAATAATAAATAGTTTTTGCAAGCAGTAACATTAGTCCTGTCCAATACAGAACTAAATCCTTTCAATAATTATTTGTCCAACTTTTTGGGGTCAGTACATTCTAAATCTTTTCTTTTTTATTTGTATCAGAGCGTAAAAATTCTAGCACGTCCTGATAAATAGTTTCTTTATCTCTTTCATTAAGTATTTCATGTCTCATACCTTTATAAAGCTTGCTTTTAATGTTTTTATATCCAAGACTTTTTAAGAATCCTTCTAAACCCTTAAACTTTTCGTTTCCTTGAATAACAGGATCATCTTCTCCAGCTATTAAAAATATTGGTAAAGCAGTGTTTTTTGGTCTCCAGTCTTTGCCATTGTACGCTGATTTTAATAATTTAAAAAGATTGATAAATGCATTTGTAGTAAATATAAAACCACAAAGCGGATCTGCATCGTATTCCTTGACTGTGTCTGGATTAGCGCAAATCCAATCTAGCTGGCTTTCATATCCCTTGCTATATTGACCGGCTGATAAAGAATTAAAAAATTTATTGGGCTTATATTTGCCATAAAAAACACTGCTTATTTTTGCTAAAAATACTGCAAATCCCGCTAATTTATTCTCAGTTGGTGGCCCACATAAAACTATTTTATCAAGCTCGTAATCGTATTTCTTTAAATAATTTCTAGAAACAAGAGTGCCCATGCTATGACTAAATATTGAAATACTTAACGAAGGATATCTTTCTTTTAAGTATTCTGTCACTTGATAAGCATCGTCAACAATAACAGAGCTGTCCTCTGTATAAAAATATCCTAAGTGAGATGAGTCTTTAACGCTAGCTCCGTGACCTCTATGGTCATGAATCGCACAGACATAACCGTTTTGAGCTAAGTAATTCATAAAATCGTAGTATCTTTCTTTATGTTCTGACATTCCATGAACTAACTGAACAATTCCAATAGGATTAGAGCTTGGCTCTATAATAGCAAGTTCGAGCTCCAGTCCATCTCGCTTAGATTTAATTTTTTTAGTAATCATAATTTCACCTACTATCTAATTACAATATAATTATTAATACACTTCGTTTACGCTCGTGACATCAATACTACACTCTCCACATGTGTAGTCTGGTCCTTGAGAATACAATTTTTTATCCTCGTCACTGTTTTGAGGACACAATTTATCTGTTTCTAGTTTAGCATTTTTACGTTTACTTTTAAATTGTTTACCATCCTTGTTTTGAGTTTCACCTGTTTTGAATATTATGGTTAACATTGCAGGATCAATTTCTCCGTCGCTATTAACTCCACCTACAATAATTTTCTCAACAATACTTTCAAAAACTGCACGATCAAACTCCGTAAGCATTTTCTGTGAAGATAGCAAGTGCTTAAACTCAGTTAGTCTTTTCTTTACATCGATTTCTGATTTTAAGGTTGTTTCAATATTTACCTTCTCTTCTGCTAGAAACTCTTTTTCTGAGGAAATTTCATTGTACTTTTCATTGTATATGGTATCGCTAATTTTCCCTTTGAGCCTTAGATTTACAAGATTTTCCTCTTTTTTTAGTAATGTTCGAAGTTTGTTTGTAATCCTTTTTAATTCCTTGCTAAGGCTATTGTCATTCAATTCAGATTCAATCGTTTCAAGTAAGTCTGTCATTAAGTTTTCATTTGAATGATAAAGTTGTCTGTAAGCTTCCATGAAAGCCCCCTCAATAGCGAGCTCTTCTAATCCTTTACTATGCTTACAAAATTTCTTTCCTTTCTTTATCGATGTAACACAGTGCCACACAACCTTACGATAATCTGAACGGCAGTGCCAACTTCTTCTAGATAATATTGAACCACAAAAACCACATTCTAACATGCTACTAAAAGCATACATTTTTGAATAGCGTTCACGCTTGCCATTTACATTTGTAGCAGTCTTCTTATTTCCTGCTCGACGAAGTCTTATCTCCTGAGCTTTCTCAAAGTCTTCTTTAGATATTATAGGTTCATGATTATCTTTGATGTAGTACTTATCTTCTTCACCAAAATTACTTAAACGTCTCTTGCTTATTGGATCCACTGTAAAAGTTTTGCCCATTAGAATATCGCCTTTATATTTTTCATTCTTTATGATTCCTATACTTTATATTCATAAAGTGTGTGCTCTGCGAGGCTGTCGGCAGTGCCGACCAAAACCATAAAACCTTTAAGACCTTTCTTTTTTTTACGAGAAAAAAGAAACAAAAAAACCTGCCCTCTGCCACCTCAGCAAAGGGGGGTTTTGCTCTCGTGCTCGTTTAAAAATCAGCAAGGGACAGGTAGTATTTTTTGAGAAGATCACTCAAAAAATCTCCACCTTTAAACCCTTGCCAATTTTTATTTTGTCCGTTTTGTCTAGCTTACCGAAAGCCAGACTCAGCAAGAATAAAATTTTTATTGTCTTTCGGTTTTCTAGTGTAACGGACAAAACCACTCAAAATAAAAAAGATACAAGAGAGGTCTCTCGTATCTTTTATTCAGCAATCGCGCCCTTTAATGGAACAAAAAGATTTGAATTCCTGTTATAAAAAAAGGATCAATTTTGAACTCTCTCCCAAAGTTGATCCCTTAACGATTTAGAAATCCCTTTGAGAATGTTTATATACATTCAAGGTAACCAGCCAACTAATGACAATGATTCCTGAAAAAAGTAATAACAAATTACTATACAGATAAGTTGACTGATCAACTTCCATAGGTAACAACCTTTGATCAAGTAAGGGTATGGATAATAAACCACCTACAATTGCAATACCTGTTCCCTCTGATAAAAAGCTGGTAAAGTTAAGCAAACTCATTCCAGCACCAGCTTCCTGCTGTTTCAAGCTACTTGAAACAATTGTTGATATAACTGTTTTGGTGAACGAAAGCCCACCTAAAACAAATACGATTATAATTGTCATGAACCATGATGTTGTTTCTAAAAGAAAGGAAGCAGTTAAAAAGCTAACAGAAAGAAATGTAACTCCGATGTTTAACACGTATAAAGGACCTCTTCTATCAACAAGTATCCCACCAATGTAGCCGAAAATAATGACACTCATTGTTCCAGGGAAAATAATTACACTTCCGATTTCGGCAGTACTTAGCTGGTGAACATCTTTCATCATATAAGGAACCATAGAGACAAACCCTGCTACTGTTCCAAATATAATTCCCCCACAAAGAACTCCAATCATAAAAGGTATATTTTTCCCTAATCCGGGATCAACAAAAGGATCTGTTACTTTCCTGATATGTTTTACAAATATCAGGAATGACAGCACGCTAACGATAAGAAAAGAAATGCTATATGATGTTGTAAACAACATAAAAAATACAATGCCTACAGACATTAGTATAATTCCTTTGATATCAAAATGACCTTTTATCCTTACTTCTTTCTTTAATAATTTCATAAGAAACGGAACAGTGATAATTGTTATCATAGGAATGAGTAGAAGATAGGACCAATGAATATAATGGGCTATCATTCCACCAATCGCTGGACCGACTCCTTCTCCCATGGCTACTATCGATCCAATAAGACCAAATGCTTTACCCCTATTTTCCTTTGGAATATAGCGCGCAACTACAACCATTACGAGTGCTGGAAATGCAGCTGCACCAGCCCCTTGAATAAAACGAGCCATAATAAGTAAGGAAAAGAAAGAATGGCCAACAAACCCAATTACCGACCCGAAACAATTTATTATAATTCCAAATAGGAGTAACCTTTTAATGCCTAATTGATCAGATAGCTTTCCATATACAGCTGTTCCAATGGAAAAGGTTAACATAAAGGCTGTGTTCACCCAGTTTGTACTCGCAGGTGGTTTATTAAAATCATTTGCAATATCAGGTAATGAGACGTTCAAAACCATTTCATTTAATACGCTAAAAAAAGATAAAATGCAAAGCCAAATTAAAATTTGGTTGTGTCGTAAATTCGATTGTGAATAGGATGTATTCACATTTCACCCCTCCAATAATGAGGGCAGACGTAGTTTATAGGGTTAATGATACGCTTCCCTCTTTTAATTGAACCCTGTTACATTAATTACACTTCATAATTAATTCCTCCTAAACTTGATTAAAACATTTTACCACATATAAACTAAGTTTTAAAGGTTCTGTTGCAAAGTTTTCTGATAAGTCTATTTTAGTGTAAAATGAATAAAAATGACAGCGAGGATATATCAATGAACTATTTTAAAGGTAAACAATTTCAAAAAGATGTGATTATTGTCGCTGTTGGTTATTATCTACGTTACAATCTAAGCTATCGTGAAATTCAAGAACTCCTTTATGATCGTGGGATTAACGTTTGTCACACAACTATTTATCGTTGGGTACAAGAATACAGTAAAGTCCTCTATCATCTCTGGAAAAAGAAAAATAGACAGTCCTTCTATTCGTGGAAAATGGATGAAACTTATATCAAAATCAAAGGTCGTTGGCATTATCTCTATCGTGCAATTGATGCGGATGGATTGACTTTAGACATCTGGCTACGCAAGAAACGGAATACTCAAGCTGCTTATGCGTTCTTGAAACGACTCCATAAACAGTTTGGTCAACCAAGAGTAATTGTCACGGATAAAGCGCCCTCTATTGGTTCTGCATTTAGAAAGTTACAGAGTAACGGTTTATATACTAAGACAGAGCATCGAACCGTGAAGTATCTCAATAACCTCATTGAGCAAGACCATCGACCAATCAAACGACGCAATAAATTTTATCGAAGTCTACGAACTGCCTCAACCACGATTAAGGGCATGGAAACAATTCGAGGAATATACAAAAAGAACCGAAGAAATGGAACGCTCTTCGGATTTTCGGTATCTACTGAGATTAAGGTCTTAATGGGAATATTAGCTTAAGAACAAGAAGGATTATAAACCTTGTATTTGATTTTTAAACTTTGCAACAGAACCATAAAAGCCATACTCACAAACCTCTTCACCAAAACTCTTTACATCTCTAATATAGAACTCTATCTAGCGAACTTTTAGAAAAGATATAAAACATCAGAGTATGGACAGTTGCGGATGTACTTCAGAAAAGATTAGATGTCTAAAAAGCTTGTAGTTAAAGCTTTTTAGACATCTAAATCTAGGTACTAAAACAATTCATCCAGTAAAATATAATATTTTATTTTCTCCCAATCAGGCTTGATCCCCAGTAAGTCAAAAAATAGCTCGACATACTGTTCTTCCCCGATATCCTCCCTGATCGACCGGACGCAGAAGGCAATGTCATACCACTTGTCCGCCCTGCCGCTTCTCCCAAGATCAATAAAGCCACTTACTTTGCCATCTTTCACAAAGATGTTGCTGTCTCCCAGGTCGCCGTGGGAAAAGACAAGTTCCTCTTCGGGCTTTTCCGTCTTTAAAAAATCATACAGCTCGCGCGGATCTTTAAATGGAGTGTCTTCTTCCCAGTTTTCGCAATCCACATCGGCCAGATCGTTATTCAGTAAGTAATCCAATTCGGCTAAGCGGCTGTCTAAGCTATTCGTATAGGGACAATCCGATATGTCGATGGAGTGAAAGAGCCTGATGCACTCCGCATACAGCTCGATAATCTTTTCAGGGCTTTGTTCATCTTCATACTCTTCCGAGCAAAGGACGCCATCGGCCTCACTCATGAGCAGATTGCTCCAGCCATCATGCCGTTCAAAGTGCAGGACCTTTGGAACAGGCAGCTTTCCTTCCAGCCATAGCATCATGTCCTTTTCCCGTTCCACATCATAGGTGGTCCCTTTATACCGGCTGTCCGTCATTTTTAAATATAGGTTTTCATTTTCTCCCACCAGCTTATATACCTTAGCAGGAGACATTCCTTCCGTATCTTTTACGCAGCGGTATTTTTCGATCAGTTTTTTCAATTCCGGTGATATTCTCATTTTAGCCATTTATTATTTCCTTCCTCTTTTCTACAGTATTTAAAGATACCCCAAGAAGCTAATTATAACAAGACGAACTCCAATTCACTGTTCCTTGCATTCTAAAACCTTAAATACCAGAAAACAGCTTTTTCAAAGTTGTTTTCAAAGTTGGCGTATAACATAGTATCGACGGAGCCGATTTTGAAACCACAATTATGATAGAATTTACAAGCTATAAGGTTATTGTCCTGGGTTTCAAGCATTAGTCCATGCAAGTTTTTATGCTTTGCCCATTCTATAGATATATTGATAAGCGCGCTGCCTATGCCTTGCCCCCTGAAATCCTTACATACGGCGATATCTTCTATATAAGCGTACCGGTTCCAATTTTTTCGCAGTTTAACTTTTCCGACGCATTTATCGTCTTGGTAGTAAAGATATATTATCTTATCAGTATTGTCAATATATTCAAGGCAATCTGCCTCCTCATCCTCTTCATCCTCTTCGTCTTGGTAGCTTTTTAAATATGGCGCTTCATAGAGTAATTCTGTAAAGGTCCAATTCTCGTTTTCATACCTCGGTATAATCTTACCTATCACCTCAAATGGTTCGCTGGGTTTATCGATATCTTTCAGGTGCCCTGCTTTCATTTCTGTAATCACTGTTCCCGCCTCTCTTCTATATCAGCGGCATATGTGCTATCCAGGCAGCCGGTTTTACCAGTGTATTTTTTATACATGTCCCTGGTATATTTTGTTATATTCCTATCATACTCCGGATAGGCATAATGAAGCCTTTCCGCCACCTCACCGGATACCGCCCTGAACAATTGATGGCATAGAAATAATGCTTCCCATATGTTTTCATAGGAATCCATCCGGTAGGTGGACAAAAGTTTCTCCCATTTTTTAATACAATATTGTTGCCACACTTAGGACATTTTCCTACAAGGGGTCCCGAGCGCTTAGTGGGAATTTGTAC
>NZ_JBIMJQ010000028.1:0-21931 GCF_043674215.1 Streptococcus sp. A22 | reverse complement strand
TGGGATTTTTTGTATACACTCAAAAAGGCTACATAATCTCTACAGTGGATTTACCCACTACAGAAATTATAGAGCCTATATAAGGTGGACCGTCCTTGTGATGGTCCACTTTTCATATCAGATATCAGATTTTTCATGTATTTTATGATAGAATTTAAGTATCAAATAAAAGGAGTCTAACATGGCAAGTAAAAAAATGTTGCACGCTTGTTTGCGTGTTGAAAACTTAGAAGCTTCTCAAAAGTTCTACGAAGAAGCCTTTGGATTTAAGGAAACCCGTCGTAAGGATTATCCGGACCACAAGTTTACCTTGGTGTATTTGGCACTTCCAGGTGATGAGTTTGAGATTGAATTGACTTATAATTACGATCACGGTCCTTATGTGGTTGGGGATGGTTTTTCACACCTGGCTCTCTCTTCCGATGATTTGGAAGGGGACAATGCTAAGCACAAGGCGCTTGGCTATCCAACGACAGACCTCAGTGGATTACCAGGCAATCCAGGACGTTACTATTTTGTAACGGACCCAGATGGCTACCGTGTGGAAGTTATTCGCGCAGACTAAGAGATGAAAAGGAGTCGAAAAGGTTAGGCTCTTTTTTGTTTTATGTAACTGTTTTCAGAAACCGAATATTGATTGAAAAAAAGTCGTTTTTATACTATGATAGTTATATATCTATGAAAGAGATTTGCTTATATGAAAAAACAAAATGTTGCGCTGTTGGTTGTCAATAGCATTCTTTTTTTAGTGTGCCTTGGTATGTTGGTCTTTGCTTATGGAAAATACCAGGAACAGGCCTTGAGAGATGACGTCAAACAGCTAAAATTGAACTATTCTAAGGAAAGCAATGTTTATCGACAGGCTGGGAAAATCGGTTCAGAATTTGTTCAAGTTGCCATTCCAGAAGATGAAGCTGGGAATCCGATTTCGGTGATTCAGAACGAGGTCCTAGCACTGGTGAAAAAGCAATTCGGCCAGGAAGGGCCTCAATCTAGAACGACAGGACTGCATTTTTTCAGTGTGGATAAGGAAAACTCTGAGTACAAAGACATCATAGCTTATCGGATTCGAACAAGGCCTTACAAGGTACGGGGAACCAAGTTGGTTTCTCAGAAAAAACAGGATGTGGAGCAGATTTTACTGACAGCGGAGCAAGAGGTCTTTAGTTTGAAACATTTGGTTGAGGACCAGGGAGTTTTTCGTGCCATTGTCTCATCTCACCTGCAGAGAGAATTGGCTAGTCAAGGCATAGAGCAGGCAGAAATCGACCAGCTTCTCCAGAAATTTGGCCAGGAAGATGTGGAAAATCTATCCTTCAGCTACCGAGAGAGTCAGTTTCTGTTAAACCTGCCAGAAGGCTATCAAGTGGAGACCCTAGCCATTTCCATCTCAGAGCTCTATGATTGCTTGTCCGGCCATCATTTGACAGTCACAGATCAGGAAAACTACGACAAGTACCAAAAGGAAAAAGAAGAATTGGCCAATCAAAAACGGATTGCTCTGACCTTTGACGACGGTCCCAACCGCCAGACGACACCAAAGATTTTGGATATTTTGAAGAAATACAATGTCAAAGCAACCTTCTTTATTTTAGGGAAAAATATTGCTGGTAATGAGGATATTATCCAGCGAATGGTGGCAGAAGGTCATGAAATTGGTAACCATACCTGGAACCATCCGAAGTTAACAGGCATCAGTCCAGAGGCTGTTCAGTCAGAAGTTGGTGACACCCAGGCTGCTCTGGAAAAGATCCTGGGCTACAAGCCCAAGCTCATGCGGCCGCCGTACGGAGCAGTCAATCAAGCGACCATGAATGTCATTAATATGCCCATTATCTATTGGTCAGTGGATTCCAATGACTGGTCCAGCCGGAATCCTGCGGTCATTTTGGAAACCATTAAGGCCAATACGATTCCTGGCTCTATCGTTTTGCTCCACGATATCCACCCTACCAGTGTAGAAAGTGTCGAACCAACGCTCCAGTATTTTGCGAGCCAAGGCTTCAAGTTGGTGACTTCTAGTGAATTACTGGGGCAAGAACTCAATCCTCAATTGATTTATTACAATCAATTTGATGCCGGACCCGGCGCTTAAATAAGATCATATCTAACCTATGTTCACCATGAGCATAGGTTTTTCTTTGCCCAGAACCCAAGGATTTTCCGTAGGGAAAAGGAAAAGTTTGGTCTTAGAAACCGTTTACAAATCCAGTATATTAAGAGTATACTTTTAGTAAGAGTAAAATGGAGGATAATGCCTATGGTCAAACTCGTAACAATAGGTGGTGGCTCAAGCTATACACCGGAACTGGTAGAAGGAATGATTCTAAGACATACCGAAGTACCTATCAAAGAATGGTGGTTTGTGGACATCGAAGATGGCCGAGAAAAATTGGAAATCGTGGTAGAACTTGCCAAACGCATGGTCAAAAAAGCTGGTCTTGACTGGGAAATTCATGCGACCTTGGATAGGAGAAGCGCTCTGAAAAATGCAGATTTTGTGACCTCTCAATTTCGGGTAGGTCAATTGCAGGCGCGATACTTGGATGAAACCATTCCTCTCAGTCATGGATTTTTAGGTCAAGAGACTAATGGAGCTGGAGGTATTTTTAAGGCTCTGCGGACCATTCAAGCCTATAAGAACATCATTGCTGAAATGAAAGAGCTCTGTCCAGATGCCTGGCTGATTAACTTTACGAATCCTGCTGGCATGGTGACGGAGGCTATTGTCAATTACCTGGGTTGGGAAAAGGTGATAGGTCTATGCAATATTCCGATTGGGCAAAAGAAGGCTGCCGCAGAGGTGCTTGGTCTTCAGGAATCTGAGGCTATGACCCGCCATATCGGTTTGAATCATTTTCATTTTCATCAGGTTTGGGACCGTTTTGGAAAAAATCGGACCATGGAAGTGATGGAGAAACTCTATGGGAATCAGGCAAGCCGTCCAGCAGATGCGGTGAAAAATATCAGTAATTTGGAATTTTCAATTGACTTACTTCGGACAATTGGCCTGCTGCCGTGTGACTATCACCGCTATTATTTTTTGGAAAAGGAGATGTTGGATGATGCCCTCCAGCAATACCAGGCTGGGCGGGTGCGTGCCGCAGTGGTCCAAGAGGTAGAAAAGGAACTGTTCCAGCTCTACGCCGACCCTCATTTACAAGAAAAGCCCAAGCAGTTGGAGAAACGGGGCGGAGCTTATTACAGCGATATTGCCTGCCAGTTGATTGTGGCCATTTACAATGACAGCCACCAGGAGTTAACCGTTTCGACGGTCAATCGGGGTGTGATTCCCTATCTACCAGAAAATTGTGTTGTGGAGGTGACTGCTATTATTACAGCTCATGGGGCTATTCCGCTCGGCTGTCCGCCAAGTCCACCTCTGGTGACTGCTTATTTGAAGCTGATGAAGGAGATGGAATTAGCAACGGTAGAAGCTGCGGTGACAGGTGATTATGACTTGCTCTTGCAAGCCTTCTATCTCAATCCCTTGATTGCCAACGGACCTAAAGCAGAAGAACTATTAAAAGACCTATTGCTTGCACATGCGGATTATTTACCGCAATTTGTATCCAGCATTGAAGCCATCAAAGCAGAAAGGAAAGTATAATGACAGAACAAGGGACATTTTATCAATTTCCAGAAGGATTTCTCTGGGGTTCATCCACCTCTGGTCCACAGAGTGAGGGGATAGAGCCAGGTGACGGAAAGGGCTTGAACAACTGGGATTACTGGTTTGGGATTGAGCCGGAGCGTTTCCATGGGCAGATTGGTCCGGATGTGACCTCCACTTTTTATAAAAACTATCAAACCGATATTGAGCTTTTGAAAGAAACGGGGCATACGATTTTTCGGCCATCTATCCAATGGTCACGTTTAATCCCGGACGGTGTCGGTCAGGTCAATCCAAGGGCTGTGGAATTTTACCGGGATGTTTTTCAGCAGGTCAATGCCTTGGGTATCAAGTTGCTGGTCAATCTCTATCATTTTGACCTACCTTATGCTTTGCAGGAAAAAGGAGGATGGGAATCCAAGGAAACGGTTTGGGCCTATGAAGCCTACGCTCGGAAATGTTTTGAATTATTTGGGGATTTGGTGGACCACTGGGTGACCTTCAATGAGCCGATTGTGCCGGTAGAGTGTGGCTATCTGGGCTCCTACCATTATCCCTGTAAAGTTGATGCTAAGGCTGCAGTAGCGGTGGCTTACCATACTCAATTAGCCAGCTCCTTGGCAGTCAAGGCCTGTCATGAATTGCATCCAGACCATCAGATTTCTATTGTGCTCAATCTGACTCCTGCCTACCCAAGGAGTGACAGTCCTGAAGACCAGAAAGCTGCCCGCATTGCCGAACTTTTCCAGACCAAGAGCTTTTTGGATCCGTCTGTATTGGGGGCCTACCCAGAAGAATTGGTAGCCATTATCGATGAATACGGGCTCAGACCAGATGTTACAGAAGAGGAACTTGCTATCATCAGGGAAAATACGGTTGATTTCCTTGGAGTCAACTACTATCAGCCTCTCCGAGTACAGGCTCCGAAAGTAATCTTTGAGGAGGGTGACTTGTTGACGACGGAACATTTCTTTGCCTCTTATGATATGCCTGGCAAGAAAATCAACCCTCACCGTGGCTGGGAAATCTATGAACGCGGCCTTTATGACATTGCCATGAATTTGAAAAAGGACTATGGCAATATCGTTTGGCTGGTCACGGAAAACGGCATGGGCGTGGAAGGAGAAGAGGCCTTCAAAGAGGATGGCTATATTCAGGATGATTATCGGATTGAATTTATTCAAGACCATTTGATTGAGCTACATCGAGCCATTCAAGAAGGCGCCAATTGTAAGGGTTACATGCTTTGGACCTTTATTGACTGCTGGTCTTGGTTAAATGCTTATAAAAATAGATATGGCTTGGTTGAGCTGGATTTGAGCACTCAAAAGAGAATCATCAAAAAATCAGGTTATTGGTTTAAGGAAGTCAGTCAAGCCAACGGCTTTAGTAGGTAGGAGGGGGAATATGACAAACTTTGGATTTTCAATCTATCCGGAGCGACATGGCTTGGAGAAATGTCAGAGCTACATCGATTTGATGGAACGATATGGTGCAAGGAGGATTTTTATCAGCTTGCTCCAGATTGGGCCAGATAATTCCGAGGTGTTTGACCTGTATCGTTCAGTTATTTCCTATGCCAACCAAAAGGGGATGCTAGTGATTGCAGATATCAGTCCAGGCTTCATTGAATCCTGTGGTTGGAAAGATTCCCTTATTGAAAAAGCGCATGCATTCGGAGTTGCAGGGATTCGCTTGGATGAAGCTCTGCCCTTGGAAGAAATTGTTTCTCTGACACAAAATCCTTATCAGCTGAAAATTGAGTTGAACATGAGTACAGATAAGAGATTATTGACAGATCTCTTGCAAGCAGGAGCTAATAGAGAGAATATAATTGCCTGTCATAATTTTTATCCCCATGAATATACGGCACTTTCGGAAGATTACTTTCTCGAAATGTCAGAGTTTTATAGACAAGAGGGGATTACATCGGCAGCCTTTGTCTCCTCGCAGACTGCAACAGAGGGCCCATGGCCCTTGTCTGAAGGGTTACCAACTCTAGAAGAACACCGTCATCAAGAATTAGCTCGTCAAATTGCGTGGATAAAAGCGACTGGTTTGATTGATTGGGTATTGATTTCCAATCAGTTCGTGATAGAAGAAGAATTAGAGTCTATTCAAGAGGTGCTCGATGAAGATGTTCTGACTTTCAGAGTGCAATTGGCAGAACACGTGACCGATATTGAGAGAGAGATTATTGATTTTAGTCACAATTATCGTGGGGATATCTCTGCTTATGTTATTCGTTCAACCATGCCACGAATTATATATAAAGATAACTCTATTCCTGCTCAGACAGATGGATATCGCAAGGTAGAAGCCGGGACTGTCATCATTGATAATGACCTCTACGGTCGCTACAAAGGAGAACTCCACATTGTCATTAAGGAACTGGAGCTATCCCCTAAGGCAAATATCGTTGGAACCATACATCCTGAGGATTGGCCGTTGGTTTCCTTTTTGAAGCCATGGCAGGCCTTTCGCTTAAAAGTAGTTTAGTCGCAATCTTTCATCAATGCTAAGGAAAAAAGAAGAATAGTCAATTTCTTGTGTGTATGTTATTATAAATCTATAGAGCTACAGGGCTTTTGAATACAGATTTTAAGTTTGGAAAGGAGGACGAGATGCTATCAAAAAAGGAGATTCGATTATTAGAATTTCTAATCGACCATCCAGATGATTACGTTTCTAGTTTGGAAATTGCTCAGCAGCTGCATATTAGCGACCGTACGGCTAGAACCTATCTGAAGCAGTTAACGGCTTCGCTACAAAATAGCGGGAGTCAATTGCTATCAAAGCCTGGTCTCGGTTATCATCTGCAAGTGGATGATTCTCGTGCATTTGAAACCTTTTGGCAATCCTCCCTTTCTTCCAAAAGGCAGCTGACCAATCTTCATTCGGTGGAAGAAGCTGTGGACAGGCAGAGATTTGTGCTCAATAAGCTCTTGTTTGAAGGACAGTCGCCAACATTGGCGGAATTGGAAAGGGACTTATTTATCAGTAAAACAACCCTGCACTCGGTGATTGTTGATATCCGAAACCTATTGTCATCCTACGATATGGAATTAAATATGACAAAAGCAGGTTTAGAAATCACTGGTAAAGAGACGGCGATTCGGCATTTTATCATGGATTATTTTTTCAGCGAACAGCTAGGGAAAACCTTATATGGACTCGTTGAGAATAACCTCCTTCCATCCATCAATTTCACAGAAATTATGAGGATTGTGATTGATGAATGTCGGGATGCAAGTCTTCGTCTATCAGATTTTGTATTGCAAAATTTGGTCCTTCATATCGCCCTGATGTTGCAGCGGATGCGGGCTGGCTCTGCAATTGAACGCTTTCCCATTTCAGAACAAATTAGTCGCTCTAAGGAATATCAGGTTGCCCAAAAAATTCTCAGGAAAATTGAAGGAGCCTTTGACCTATTGATTCCTGAGGAAGAAGCAAATTATATTGCCCTTCATTTGAAGGTTAAGCTGACGGAAAATCTGGCCAAAATAGACCAGGCAGAAGTGGCCTTGAGACAGCAAATTCAAGATAGTTTGCTCCATTTGTCTCGTAAGATCGGTTTAGAACTTTCTGCCGATCAGCAGTTGTTTAAAGGAATTCTAGCCCACATGTTACCCCTAAAAATCCGACTGGAAAATGGGATTGTCTTGGATAATCCATTGACGGAGGAGATTCGTAGGGATTATGCGGAAGTCTTTGACCTCACAAAGGAGGTCTTTGGACAAATGCCCCTCTTTCAAGGTTATAAAGTTTCAGATGATGAATGGGCTTATCTTTCCCTGCACTTGATGGCGGCAGTTGAACGGTACAATCCACAGCGAAAGACAAAGGTATTGGTCGTTTGCTCAACAGGTGTCGGTAGTGCCTTGATGTTGAAAAATCGGCTGGAGAAAGAATTTTCTTCAAGTATAGAAATTGTAGATGTGGTCAGCTATTACGAGGTGACCGAGGAGCGATTGTCTGATATTGAGTTGATTATCTCATCTGTCAGTCTATCCAATCTTATCTTTATGACACCGGTTATCACGGTTTCCGTTTTTCTATCCGGAGAGGATGTCGCAAAGATAAAGCAACATTTGCAACAAGGTTTGACCTTTTCGATGGGTGAGGAACATGGGGAAAATATGGACCATGCTCAAGCGCGTCAGATTGCTGAGGCGGTCTTTGGACCGAGTCGGATTGTGGTAGTCGATGAAAATAGGGAACGAATGACCCTGTTGGAAGAGTTGACAATGAAGCTGAATGAAGCTAGTCAGCCAGGTTTTGTAGAAATATTTTTAGACCAGGTTCATCTGCGGGAGACCTATAGCTCTGTAGTATTTGAAGAAACGTTGGCCTTCCCTCATCCTGCGGTAGCAATGAGCTATTCAGAACAGATTGTAGTAGGTATTTCTAAAGAAGGTATCCGTTGGGGTGAGGAGGGAATCGTTCATTTTGTATTCTTACTATCCCCTTCAACGGGGCGAAATTCTCACATAAAATATATATCCCCCTGTCTGGTCGAGTTTGTCAAAGACAAAGACCTACAAAAACGGTTGTTGAACAATCCAACCTATGATGAATTAGTAACTATTTTTATTCCCTTAATACAAAAACAGAAATAGGAGGAAAAGATAATGAAAAACATTATGTTAGTATGTAATGCAGGTATGTCAACAAGTATGTTGGTAACTAAGATGCAAAAAGCAGCAGAGGAAAAAGGTCTTGAAGCTACTATTTGGGCGGTTCCTGTTTCTGAAGCTGATTCCGAAGTGGCTCAAAAGGAAATTGATGTTCTCTTATTAGGACCACAGGTCAAATTCCTCTTGAATGAATACAAAGGAAAATTTGAGCCAGGTATCAAGGTGGATTCCATCAATATGATGGACTATGGTGTTATGAATGGTGCTAATGTTTTAGATGCCGCGCTAAAGTTAATGGGAGAATAATATGAATTCTTCAGGCAATTTAGAATCCATTATGGGTTTAATCATGTATGGTGGTGATGCCAAAGGCTTGGCTGTCCAAGCCATTCAGGCTGCTAAAAAAGGCGAATTTGCAGATGCGCATGCAAAGCTTGAACAGGCCAATGATTCCTTGAATATTGCCCACAAGTCACAAACAAGTCTGTTGGCTCAGGAAGCAGGTGGACAATCTGTTGAGGTATCCTTGCTCATGGTGCATGGTCAAGACCATCTGATGAATGCCATTACCTTCATTGATATGGCCAAAGAGATTGTTAGTTTGTACGAACGATTGGACAGCTAAACAATGCTACAGAGCCATCTGCGGGTATATAGAAAGGAGGAGGAATGGAAATCACAAAAACTTATCCGGTTTCTATTGATCGACTTTTCGAGGCGATAGTGACGTCCTTAAAAGAAGATTATCGACAAAATACTTGTGAGGAGCCGGCGGAAGTTGACTTGGTAGCTGGCTTAACCTACCAAAAACGATTTGGCGAGAAACATCAGCATAGTGTCCAAGTCACCCTGCTGGAGTTGGCCAGTCCATCCCTCTATTCTGTTCGATTCTCATCTAATCGAGGCAAGGAAACGATGACCTATCAATTGACTCCTGTAGATAAGGGACATACCAGTATTCAGTATTCTTATGGAGTGGAAGCTGCGGATTTTTTTACCAAGGCTAATTATTTCCTGATGGAAAAATTGATGGCAAAAAGTCTAGAACGGCAGACAGAGGCACAATTAGATGCCTTGGTTCGTTATGCCACACAAGAAGCCGGATAATATTTTTCAGAAATCAAATCATTTGCCCACTAGTTTCATAGAGGTAGGTTTTCTGCAAAAGACTATTTTTAGGAATGAATCATGATTTGATTTTCTTTGTTAACAAATTTGTCACAAAACCGTTTAAAGCGGAAGAAAAAAATAAAAAGGAGACAGATTATGTCAAATATTTCTGATAAGTTTATGGAAATATCTGGGAAAATCGGCTCGCAAAGGCATTTAGTTGCGATTCGAGATTCCTTTATTTCTATGATGCCAGTTACCATGGCCGGTTCAGTAGCAGTCTTGCTCAATGTTTTTCTGAGGGACATCCCAAATAATATGGGGTGGACTGGCTTTGCAGAGGCTATGCAACCACTGATAAATGTCAATGGTTATGTCTATTTTGGTACCATTGGTATAATGGCCCTCGTTTTCTCATTTGCCTTAGGCTACAATTTGTCTAATATGCACAAGGTCAACCCTTTGGCAGGTGGTTTGATTTCCTTTGCTTCCTTTATTTCTACTATGCCACAGAGCTTGACAATCTCCACAGCTCTCGATGGACTAGATAATTCAGTTATAACAGCTTTGAAAGACTTGGGGCTGACAATAGCAACAAATGATGGTGCATCTGTACTTGAAACAAGTGAATGGGGAGCCATTGCTTTGAAATATGCGGGAGCTACCGGTCTTTTCACCGCCCTCTTCATTGGCTTCCTATCAACATTTGTCTATGCCAGTCTGGTAAAACGGAATATTACTATCAAGTTACCAGATACAGTACCGCCTGCGGTAAACAAAGCCTTTGTAGCCATCATCCCTGGTACAGCAGCTATTTACGCATCTTCAATCTTGGCTTATGCAGTCTACGCTGCGACTGGTCAAGCCTTGAGTGATGTAATTTCAACCTATATCCAGATGCCATTGATGGGTCTATCTCAAGGTATTGGCTCAGTTATTTTGCTTACCTTCTTGGTTCAGCTTTTCTGGTTCTTTGGCTTACATGGTCACAACGTTTTGGCACCAGTTATGGATGGTATCTACGGGGTTGCCCTCAATGAGAATACTGCCGTTTATGAAGCGACAAGAAGCGCGGCAGACTTACCATGGTTATGGACTCGTGGTTCCTTTGATGCCTACGCTCAAATGGGTGGTTCAGGGGTTACATTGGCGCTCATCCTCGCCATCTTCATTTTCTCTAAACGAGAAGAATATAAAACAGTAGCTCGTCTTTCAACACCAATGGGAATCTTTAATATCAACGAACCAATCACATTTGGTATTCCAATGGTACTGAACCCACTCTTTGTTATTCCATGGTTGATTGTACCGCCTGTTTGTGCAACAATTGCCTATCTAGCGACCTCTATGGGCTTGATTCCGCCTGTCTTCTTAGCGGTTCCATGGATTACACCTCCAGGCTTGTATGCTTACTTGGCAACTGGTGGTAATGTGATGGCAGCCCTTGTATCACTCTTCAACCTCTTCATTGCCTTCCTGATCTGGACACCGTTTGTTATTTCAGCAAACAAGGTGAAGGCTGGAACAGAATAATGTTTAAGAAAAATAAACATCCATTTTTGCTCTCGGTTGGTTTCTTTCTCATTGCAGTGAGTCCACTGTATGGCAATCCCTATCTGAACATCGTTGCAGGATTAAGCCTGATATTAATCAGCATTCTGTGGAAATAACCAAAACTCCCTAGCTTCAATCTGGCTAGGGAGTAACTGTTTATTATAGCTTAGTTCTTAGACCTTATACAATTCCTGTTGTTTTAGGATGACTTCTTGCACTTGGGCGTATTTTTTCAACTGTTTGAGCTCGCTTGGGCTGGATACCAGGGTGATAACCAAGCCCTCCTTGCCCATACGACCGGTACGACCTGCTCGGTGGGTATAGGCCTCCTGGTCAAAGGGAACCTCGAAGTTGAGGACGCATTCCAGATTATCGATGTCAATCCCACGCGCTACCATATCTGTAGCCAGCAAGAGGTTGATTTCATGGTTTTTGAACCGCTTGATGATAACCTTGCGGAACTTGACATTGACATCAGATGCCAGCGAAACAGCATTGGCACCGTTGTAGAGCAACTTATCCTCGCTAGCACCCAGGTCCGATAGGCTGTTGAAGAAGGCAAGGGCTCGGAAATCAGGGATATTGGCAAACTTGCGAAGGACTTCCAGACGATTTCGCTTGTCCACCATCATGTAGCAATGCTGGATATTGTCCAATTTCTTCTCGGAAAGGTCCAAGGTCAGCACATCAGGACCAATCTTTTCCCGGTTAAACTTGGCTGTCGCACTCATATAGACCAACTGGTGGTCCCGAGGGACGTAGTTGATAATTTTTTCCACGAAATGGTACTGGGAATCGCTAAAAAGCTGGTCAAATTCATCCAGGATAATGGTGTTAACATTCATTATCTTGATTTTTTTCAGCTTGATGAGCTCAAAAATCCGACCGGGCGTTCCGATAAGGATTTCAGGTCCTTTTTTCAGTCGCTCAATCTGGCGCTTTTGACTGGAGCCAGACAAAAAGAGCTGGGCAGTGAGGCCGATCGTCTCCGACCAGGTCTTGCAGACATCAAAAATTTGTCCAGCTAGTTCTGTATTTGGTGCTAAAATCAGCAATTGTTGGGCTTTTTTGGGCGTCAAGGCCAGCAAACTAGGCCAGAGATAGGCCAGGGTCTTGCCGGTGCCTGTTGGGCTGACAGCCAGCAGGGACTGTCCATTTTTGATAGGCTCGAAAGCCTGAGTTTGAACCGGAGTGAAGTCTTCAAATCCGGCCTGTGTCAGCTGGTCCAGCCAGCTAGTTGGGAAGTTGGTTTTCATATCGTATCCGCCTTAAAGGTGATTCCTGCGTCCTTGCGCATGGTGTAAAGGGTTTGGTGGACGGCCTGGGCCACATCCAGCCACTGGTCCGCCAGTTCATGGTTTTGCTCCCGGATGACCCGAGCAAAGTTGACCGCCTCCTCCAGCATGGGGTGCGGAGCTACTTGGACAGGCAGGGCAATTTGGCTACCGTCGTGTTTTTTGAAAATAGCAGAGCTGATCCGTTGGCAACCATCCAGGACCAAGGTGCCATCCGCTGTATAGATTTCGCTTGGCAGGTCACTGGTCACATTTTTTCCAGCCTGAATGGTCACGAAGAAGTCATCATAAATGAGTTGTCCACTACCGTTCAAATCCAAGCTGGACGGCAATTGCTGGGCTGTGTAGCGAGCAGACTTGGGAGTGCCAATCAAGCCGATAGCCGCATAGAGAGTATAGACACCCAAATCCATGAGGGCCCCACCTGAAAAATCTGTCGAGAAGATATTGGGTGTCTGGCCCGCCAGCAACTCAGGCATTTTTGATGAATACTTGGCATAGCCAAAGTAGCCACCCAAAATAGTCTGATCAGCCAGGAAGTCACGAATAATGGCAAATGCCTCTTCCTGGTAATTACGGGCCGCTTCAAAGAGAAAGATACCTTTTTCCTTGGCTATTTGTCTCAGCCTAGCCAATTCATCAGGCCGTGATACCATGGTTTTTTCGACAATGGCATGTTTACCAGTCTCCAGCACGGCCTTGGCCTGTTCAAAATGAAGGGAATTGGGACTGGCGATATAAACCAGGTCCAAGTCCGATGCCAGAAACTCTTGCATACCTGTGTATAAAATTACATTTTCATAAGGAGCAGAAAAATTTCTGGCGGTCTCAATATTTCTAGACAGGACGGCGCTTAGTTGATAGGCTTGACTTTTTTGGGCCGCTTTAATAAATTCATGAGAAATGGATGAAGTTCCAATAATTCCAAATTTAAGCATAAAATCTCATTTCTTTATGTGTTATTCTTTTCATTATAGCACGTTTCGTGTTAAAATAGTATTGATAAGAGAAGGAGTTGATATGACACAGAAACCGATTATTATTGGCGTAACAGGTGGATCGGGCGGCGGCAAGACCAGTGTGTCTCGCGCGATCTTGGATAATTTTCCTGATGCACGAATTTCAATGATTGAACATGATTCTTACTATAAGAATCAATCTCACCTGACATTTGAAGAACGTATCTTAACCAATTACGACCATCCACTGGCTTTTGACACAGATCTCATGATTTATCATATAGGAGAATTGTTAGCAGGTCGAGCAGTGGACATTCCGATTTATGACTATACCCAACACACTCGTTCTGACAAAACCTATCGTCAAGACCCTCAAGATGTCTTTATTGTAGAAGGAATCTTGGTGCTTGAGGATCAGCGTCTTCGCGATTTGATGGATATTAAAATTTTTGTGGATACAGACGATGACATTCGCATTATTCGTCGGATCAAGAGAGACATGTTAGAACGCGGGCGGAGTTTGGATAGTATTATTGATCAATACACCTCGGTAGTGAAACCTATGTATCACCAATTTATCGAGCCAACCAAACGTTATGCGGACATTGTCATCCCTGAAGGGGTTTCCAATGTCGTGGCTATTGACTTGATAAATACCAAGGTGGAGAGTATTTTGAGAGAGCGTGGTTAAGATGCCGAAGCAGAGAGTGTTGCCCAATATCATTTTGGGGATTATGGCTTCCAGTGATAGTATGGTAACAGGAAAACAAATAACAGAGTTCGTCCAGCGTGATTTGGGAGAATTTTGGCAAGTAGCCCATAGTCAAGTCTATCCAGAGTTGAAGCGGATGACCAGCGACCAATGGATTACCTGTCATCCAGTACCTGGTAACGATAAGGAAAAGCAGTATGCGATGACCGAAGAGGGAATGAAAATCTTAGATGAGTGGTTGTCTGTCCCAAATGAAGACACACCACAGCAGAAAGATATTTTCTCCTTGAAATTGTTCTTCATTCGCAACCGCAATGATAAACGGATTCCAGTTTTATTGGAAGGCCAGATTGAGCTGGTTGACAAGCATTTGCGCCATCTAGAAGATCGGAAAAATCACCTGTTTTCTGATAAGGAAGCGATTCGCGAGAATTTCGGAAGATACTTGATTCTAAATCGAGCAATTGCTCGAAATCGTGCCCAACTGAATTGGTTGCAGGATACTTTAGACGATATCTAAAAGACGGTTCAGATTTTCTGAATCGTTTTTTTTCTTGTCTCTATCAGTATAGTATGGTAAAGTTGAAGTAGTAATGCTCTGTGAAAATCATCTTCGATGTCAATCCAACTCGATGAATAAGAGCTTGGGCAGGATTGACCGTCGGCCAGATTGAATTTTATTGAGCGAAAGTAGAAAGAGAGAAAAATGGACAGTAAACAAGTTGTGGCCATGCTGTTGTTAGTGTGGAACCTGGTTGTCTTTCTGACTTACGGTATGGACAAGGGCAAGGCCAGAAAGGGTGCCTATCGGATTTCTGAAAAGACTCTGCTTTTGATGTCTTACCTGGGCGGTGGTCTGGGTGCCTGGGCAGGTGGCAATCGTTTCCGTCACAAGACCCAAAAATGGTATTTTAAATTGGCTTGGACAGTTGGGGTCCTGATTGACCTGGCTATCCTCTTGTGGGTGATGAAGTAGGCGCAAGCCTTTTTCTTTTTTACTTGGAACTATAAA
The DNA here is from genome assembly GCF_043674215.1 of Streptococcus sp. A22. NCBI lineage: Bacteria > Bacillati > Bacillota > Bacilli > Lactobacillales > Streptococcaceae > Streptococcus > Streptococcus sp. A22. The sequence continues at coordinate 7,039 of NZ_JBIMJQ010000028.1, read as the reverse complement.
TGTTCTTCATTCTGTGCTATAATAATTCTATGAAAAATCAAGAAAAAATCGCACAGTATCAACTCTTGCTGGCTCAATTGGAAGCCCTCCTCGACGGAGAAACCAATGCGCTAGCTAATTTGTCCAATGCCTCGGCTCTGCTCAATCAAGCTTTGCCTCAATCTGTCTTTACAGGTTTTTACTTGTATGACGGGCAGGAATTGATTTTGGGGCCATTTCAGGGTGGCGTATCCTGCGTTCACATTGCCCTTGGAAAGGGTGTCTGTGGGGAATCGGCAGAGAAACGTCAGACCATTATCGTAGACGATGTCCGGACCCACACTAACTACATCTCCTGCGATGCGGCAGCCATGTCCGAAATCGTGGTGCCTATGGTGAAAAACAGTCAGCTCTTGGGCGTTTTGGACTTGGATTCCAGACTTGTTGCGGATTATGATGCCATTGACCAAGAATACCTTGAGAAATTTGTCGCCCTCCTAGTGGACAAGACAAATTGGAATTTTGCTATGTTTGGAGAAAAGCGCTAATGTATCAAGCCTTATATCGGAAATACCGGAGCCAGACCTTTGAGGAAATGGTTGGGCAGGAAGTTGTGGCGACCACGTTTAAGCAGGCCATCGAACAGGAAAAAATCAGCCATGCCTACCTTTTCTCAGGCCCTCGGGGAACAGGAAAAACCTCTGCTGCTAAAATTTTTGCCAAGGCCATGAACTGTCCCAACCAAGTCAATGGCGAGCCTTGCAATGACTGCTATATCTGTCGGGCTATTACCGAAGGAAGTCTGGAGGATGTGATTGAGATTGACGCGGCATCCAATAATGGTGTCGATGAAATTCGTGATATTCGGGACAAATCGACCTACGCACCTAGCCTTGCGACCTATAAGGTCTATATCATCGACGAGGTGCACATGCTGTCGACTGGGGCCTTTAATGCCCTCTTGAAAACCTTGGAAGAACCGACTGAAAATGTGGTCTTTATCCTTGCAACGACGGAGTTGCACAAAATTCCAGCGACCATTTTGTCTCGGGTTCAACGGTTTGAATTTAAGTCTATCAAGGTGACCGACATTCAGGGGCATCTGGCGGCAATTTTGACCAAGGAAGGTCTTGCCTTTGACAGCCAAGCTCTGACTGTCATTGCCCGTCGGGCAGAAGGTGGGATGCGGGATGCCCTGTCAATCCTCGATCAGGCTCTCAGTCTCAGTCCCAATCAAGAAATCACCCTGGCTATCGCTGAGGAAATCACAGGCTCTATCAGTTTGAAGGCGCTGGATGATTATGTGACCAGCCTTCGTCAAGCAGATAGCCTAGGGGCCCTCAGTCACTTACAGACCTTGTTCGACCAAGGCAAGAGTATGAGCCGGTTTGCGACGGACTTGCTCCATTATCTGCGGGACATGCTCGTGGTTCAGACCGGTGGTGAGGATACGCACTTAACCGTAGGTTTTACGGAAAATTTGGCCCTGCCTCAAGCGCGGATTTTTGCCATGATTGAGCAAGTGACCAAGGGATTGAGCGATATTAAGACCAGTCCCCAACCCAAGATTTACGCAGAGATGATGACCATTCGATTGGCTGAGGACGGTTCGTCTTTTGGAGCAATGGCAGAGCTACCAGACGATTTGGTCCAGCAATTGACCAAGCTCCAGCAGCAGGTGGCAGACTTGCAGCAACAATTGGCTAATTTATCTAGCCAGCCTGTCCAAGTCAAGCCGGTTTCCCGCAAGCCACAGGCACCTAAGAAATACAAATTAGACACCAGTAAGGTTCATGCTATTTTGCAAGAGGCCATGGAAAATCCAGCTCAGGCGCGTGAAAATTTGACCCGCCTACAAAATACTTGGGGAGAGATTATCGAGAGCTTGTCCGGTGCAGACCGTGCCTTGCTAGTCGGTTCACAGCCGGTTGCGGCCAATGAAAATCACGCAATTTTAGCCTTTGAGTCCCCGCTTAATGCTGAACAAACCATGAAACGGGACAATCTCAATACCATGTTTGGCAATATTCTCAGCAAGGCTGCCGGATTTTCACCGCAAATCTTGGCCATCGCCCACGAAGATTGGTTGTCCATTCGGGCGGAATTTTCAGCCAAAGCCAAAGGAGCCAAGGCGCAAACTGTTGAGAAAGAAGAAAGCCCAGTGCCAGAGGAATTTGGATTCTTGGCAGACACAGTGGAAATTGTGGAGGATTAGAACTCCTCTGCTATATAAAAAAATCAATCAAGGCAGTCTTTCATTTTGTTGCCGTGATTGATTTTTGTTTCTTCTTACGATTTGGTTTTTATAAGTTTATCGTTTTCCATGATAAAGGGCTGAGCAGTTTCTTGGCTGTAGTCCACGGCATACCTGTCTAGCAAGTAAGAGTAGACAGCCTCCTTGTTCTGGAATTTCCAGGCTTGGTAGGGTTCTTGGAAGGAAAGTTTTTCGACGAAAAGGGCGCCTTCTTCATCTTCAACAATGACACCCACGTGACTGATGAAGAGGTTATTGCCGTCCAAATCATCGTGCATAACAACGGATACCATTTTGGCCTTATCTGAAAATGAAATGGTGGATAGATGTTCTTACATTTTTTGGGCATGAACCGTGACATCTTTTGTTGCCTGGGTTAGAATAGCGCTATAAAAATTGGTTGACATCCTCTTCTGGCAAGGTTGCTTCAAGCCGTTTTTTGACCTCGGTTAGACTGGACTTATCCACCAGATTGGATACTTGTGGCTCAGATGATAGAGTGGTTTGGCATCCAGCCAAGACTAGAAAACTTGTAAGCATAAGTGCAAGAATTTTTTTCACATTGCTTTCCTCCCTGAAAACTTCTTCTTCTAGCATAGTTCATTTGGCTGTTTTTAGTAAGACAGATATTAAAAATTCAATGTCGGGCTGTGCAAATTGGAGATTTTTGACATGAAAGATGTTTGAGACACAAAAATCAGCCATTGGCTGAATTTTTTGCTATAATCTATTGTATGAGACTATCACATTTTCTATTTTTAGCATTGACTACGATTTTAGCGACTTATTTTATGAATGCCTCGATTTTGGCTGGGGATTTTTTGATTGCGGGCATCTATGCCTTTATCGTCATCCGCAACCTTCATTTTGCCTATAAGGTTACGCAATTCATACGCCTCTTTAATGGTCCGTCCAAGAAGAAAGGCTGATTTCTCCGCTAGAAATCATTTTGGCCCTGCCATTGTCCAGTTGAATGACCAGGTTTCCAGTATCGGTAACGGCGATGGCTGTGCCCGTGAAAGTCACATTATTTTCGACAAAGCTCACTTGTTGGCCAACGACAAGTGATTTTTCTTTATAGAGGGCAATCAATTCCCGCTCATCTGTGTGGAAGAAGGCCTGCCAGATGGCTGTGATGAGTTGATTGCGGGTAAAGGGTGGTTGGTCCTCAAAGAGATTTCCTGCTGTTTCTTTCAACTCTTTTGGAAAATCATCAATATGCACGTTGATGCCAACGCCGATGATGACGTCTGTAATGGTCTGACTTTCCATGGAAGAAATGGCTTCGGTCAGGATGCCAGCGACTTTTTTCTTGCCCAGATAAATATCATTGACCCACTTGATTTGCACGTCCAAGTCGCTCAATTCTTGGATAGCTTTCACAACCGCGGCTGCCACCAAGATGGTGTAGGGCTTGAATTCCAAGAAGGGAACATTGGGCGATAGTCTGAGAGACATATAGATGCCACCGGATTTTGAGGCGTAAAATGGGCGCCCGAACCGCCCCTTGGCCTTGTTTTGATGGGGAGCCAGATAGAGGGCAGGGCTGGGGTGACCGTTTTCGATACCTTGTTTGGCGTCCAATTGGGTAGAGTCGCTATCGGCCTTGATGTAGACAGGAATCTGCAAGGTCTTAGCAATCACATCCGGCAAGAGCAAATCGCCTTCCACCAGCTTGTAACCTCGATTGCGGGCAGCCTCGATGGTCAATCCATGCATTTCCAGCTGGCGAATAGCTTTCCAAACCGAAGTCCGAGAGACCCCCAATTCTTGAGCAATTTCTTCACCGCTGATATAATCCTGTCGCTCGATCAAAAGAAGATAAATTTTTTGATAGGTTTTCATGATTTCATTATAGCAAAATAAATGGCTAAAAGTGGTATAATAGTCTTACAAACAGGAGGTTTCCATGCAAACAGTAGATTATATTGTAAAATTAACCAATACACCGTCGCCAACGGGCTTTACGACGGACATTATGAACTATATCAAGAGCGAGGTCGAGTCCTTCGGCTATCAGGCGACCAAGACTGCTAAAGGCGGCATTCTGGTTTCGGTGCTGGGGGAAAGTGACCAACAACACCGCATTGTCACTGCTCATCTAGACACACTCGGAGCAATGGTTCGGGCCATTAAACCAGACGGTCGGATTAAAATGGATTTGGTGGGAGGATTTGGCTACCCTTCTATTGAAGGTGAAAACTGCCTGATTCACTGTGCGAAAAACGGCAAGGTCTTTACGGGGACCATTCTCATGCACCAGACTTCTGTCCATGTCTACCGCGATGCTAATACCGCTGAGCGCAATCAGACCAATATGGAAATCCGACTGGACGAAAAAGTAAGCTCTGCGGATGAGACGCGCGCTTTGGGTATTGAAGTCGGAGATTTCATTTCCTTCGATCCGCGTACGGTGGTTACAGCGACTGGCTTTATCAAGAGCCGTCATTTGGATGACAAGGTTTCGGCAGCCATTCTCATCAACCTGCTCAAGACCTACAAGGAAGAGGGTATCACCCTGCCTTACACCACCCATTTTTATTTTTCAAATAATGAAGAAATCGGCTACGGTGCTAATTCTAGCCTGCCAGATAAGGTTGTAGAGTACCTAGCGGTTGATATGGGAGCGATGGGAGACGACCAGCAGACGGATGAATACACGGTTTCTATCTGTGTCAAAGATGGCTCCGGTCCTTATCATTATGAACTGCGTCAGCACCTCGTTTCCTTGGCTGAGAAGGAAAACATTCCTTACAAATTAGACATTTATCCTTACTATGGTTCAGATGCTTCTGCGGCTATGCGAGCAGGTGCAGATGTCAAACACGCCCTGCTGGGTGCAGGAATTGAGTCTAGCCATTCCTACGAGCGTACCCATTTGGACTCTGTGCAGGCGACTGAGCGTATGGTCGATGCCTATCTCAAATCGCACATGGTAGATTAACATGAGTGAAACACGTTTTTTACAGCTTTTTAATGACTTGGATAAAATCTTGCGCAAGGTCTGCAAGGTTCCAGATGGTGAATACGCCGACGTAGCATCCATGCTTGCCAAGGCTAAGGAACTCAGTCCTCACAATCCAGTCGAGGCCAACTGGGACAAGCTCTATGTAGCTCGTCAGCTCCGTAATCTCTTGGTCCATGAAAATCGCACCAATTTGCAGGAGGTGGCCCAGCCTTCGCAGGAGTTGATTGCGGTTTTGGAAAAGGTCATCGCCCAGTACCAAGAACCCATGACGATTGGTAACTTTTTGCGCCAGATTGAGAAAGTCAAGCCCGTTACCTTTGAAGGCTCTGACAAGCTGATTAAGGCCTTGGAAGTAGTGGACAGGGAGCATTTTTCAAAATTTCCTATCTTCGCTCAAAATACCTATCAAGGCTTGGTTTCGGACAAGGGATTGACCAACTGGCTTGCCAAGGCTAGCAAGGAGACGGGCTCTATCCGAGAAAAATTGGAGCGGGCCAGCCTAGCGGATGTCCTAGCCTGTGAAGATGACAGTATTCGCGTGGTGCAAGTCTCTGCCAAAACCAGCCTTTATGAAGTGATGAGCCAATTTGAAAGCCGCAAGCGGACGACCATCTTGGTCAGTCGCCAAGGTCATGGCAATATTCAGTCTCCAGAAGATTTGATTGGTATTATCACGGCGCAGGATTTGGCGGAAATTTACCGGCTATTGGATGAATAGAAAGGATAAGTTATGTCAACAAATCGTCTAGCTTGGGATGAATATTTTGCGGCGCAGGCGCTTTTGATTGCCAATCGTGCTACCTGCAAGCGTGCCAAGGTCGGTGCGGTCTTGGTCAAGGACAATAAAGTAATTGCGACAGGCTATAATGGTTCGGTTTCTGGTACAGAGCATTGTTTGGATCAAGAATGCCTGATGATTGACGGTCACTGTGCCCGAACCCTCCACGCAGAAGTCAATGCGATTTTGCAAGGAGCAGAGCGAGGTATCCCCAAAGGATTTACTGCCTATGTGACACATTTCCCCTGCCTGAATTGCTCCAAACAGCTCCTGCAAGTGGGCTGCAAACGAGTGGTTTATATCAATGAGTACCGTATGGACGACTATGCCCACTATCTCTACAAGGAGAAGGGCTGTGAACTGGTTCATCTGCCATTAGAAGATGTCAAACATGCCATTCAAGATGCAGAATTTATATAGAAGAGGAAGAGTTTGTAGACAAAAGTCTCCTTTCGGACTTTCCTGAGGTGATGTCGGACGGTAGTAAACTTTCTTGTTTCTGGGTTTACTCCTCAAACAGTCTCCCAGACTGTTTGAGCTACCTACGGAATTCCATACCTAGTCATTGAGACTAAGGTCTCAAACGCTCCGAGAAGTGAGAAAGTTTCACTTTCTTGATTTCCCACCTTAGACAGTCTCCCAGACTGTCTGAGCACAGCGGAAAGTCTCGGTTTAGACTCGCTCAGCTCGCAAAATAAATCAAATTTAATTTTTTCTTAGCAGAGCTAATCAGTTTATTTACTTAGAGTATAGTCTGTCTACGTTCTGAGAGTTGTAAGGATGCAACTCTTTTTTTACGATTTATTTGTTAAAAAGGTCACGTTTTGTTGAGAAATGTGCTATACTAGAGGGGTTATTAAGTCCCGAAAAGGCAGTCTGAACACTGGTTAATGATTTGTAGCAATGTAAATCATCTTACTTGCTCGATTTCAAAGAAATCTCGCAAAGAACCAGTCGTTTACGACTGGTTCTTTGTAACTTTTTAACCCGCTAAGAAAATTTCTGTCGCAAGCTCCGTATTTTCTACGGAAGCCACTATCCTGCGGTCTTCCTAAGCGGC
>NZ_JBIMJQ010000027.1:0-23027 GCF_043674215.1 Streptococcus sp. A22 | reverse complement strand
GGACTTTTTTTCTACACTCAAAAAGGCTCCATAATCTCTACAGTGGATTTACCCACTACAGAAATTATAGAGCCTTTTTTTTTTGAAAAAATTTCTCTCAAATGACTTGACAATTTATTTTAGTGGGTGTATATTTTATATATAGAGAATTTTGATATATACAAAAATCAGTATATAGCAAATATCAACTTAAAAGGCGATCATCATCGAAAGGAGTGAGCCGCATGCATTTTCCCGTACCTGCAGTGCTGACGGAATTTCTCATTATGGCCATTTTAGAATCCAATGATTCCTACGGCTATGAGATCTGTCAGACCATCAAGCTGATTTCCAACATAAAGGAATCCGCTCTCTATCCCATTCTGAAACGCTTGGAACAACAGGATCTCTTGACCACCTATTCTCAGGAATTTCAAGGACGGATGAGGAAATATTATAGTTTAACCCAGCTAGGCCATGAAGAATTGGTCCAACTGAAAGAAGATTGGGATATCTATACGACTACTATCAACGGCATCATAGAAGGGAGTGTCCGCCATGACAAGAACTGAGTACATGGAGCAACTTGAAAAACATTTGAAAAAGTTGCCCCACAAGGAATACTTGGAAGCCAAAAACTTTTTTGAAGAATACTTTGACGAGGCAGGTCCTGAACGTGAAGCCGAAATCATGGAAGAGCTGGGATCTCCTAAGGAAGCAGCCAATGAACTGATCAACAACATGCTCAACCGTCAATTAGAAGATACAGCTCCAACACAAGATGAGACCAATCCTCAAGACAAGCGTTTCTTGCTTACCCTAGCTTTTTTGAGCGCTGCCCTTCTCATTTCTACCTTCTTCCTCTTTGTTGAACCACTGCTTGGAATCATGGGGATCTTCCTGGTCACTATCAGCGCAGCTTTTTACATCGGTAAAAACTTAGAGCAATTGAAACATACACGGAAAACAGTTTGGTTGGCCAGTCTTGCTCTGATTACCCTTCCGATCACTATCCCTCTTCTTCTCTTGATGATCGGGGCCTTGTTGGGCTTGATATTAATAATTGTCGCCTTCATCATTGGTGCATTTGGTTTAGGAGTCGGCTTGATGGTTACTGGTGGTTCCTTGATTTGGGAAGGATTTACCTTGCTATCAAAAGGATTCAATGTCTTCATCATGGGTTTTGGTGCTGGCATATCCTTGTTTGGTGCGGCAATCCTACTCTACCTTTTGACCGGATTTTTCACCTATTGGGCATGGCGCTTGGTCAAAACCTTCTTCCAATGGATCTTGAAACGAGGTAAACGAGCATGAAAAAGAAACTTACGATCGCCCTCATCACGGGCTTTGTCAGCTTGATTTCTGGCTTGATTCTGGTTGGAATTGGATTTTTCTCTGGGGGTCTCAACCGCCTGGAAGAAATCGCAAAGCCAAATCAGGTTCAAACATCCTATACTTCCCTATCAGAAATCCAGATTAAAGATCTTCCACATTCAGTTACGATCAAGGAATCAACCGATGGACTCTTCCATGTGTCCTATGCCAACTCAAAAAATAACACCCACAACACAGTTGAAGTCACTGAGAAAAATGGCATCCTGGCTCTCAGCTCAAAAAATCCCCAACTGTCCATTCAAGGTATCATGCAGGTTCTCGGGGAAAGATTATCCGATGACACTATTGACATCTACTCTGTTACCATTGAAGTTCCAACAGGTAAGCAACTGGACAGACTCATCAGTAACAATACCTATAATAGCTACTTCGATAGTCTCTACATTGAAAATGTCCATATCAAGGAAATGACCGTCGAGCAGGGCCGGATGCTCTATCTCAACAATGTCCAATTGGATTCAGGTACTGTAAGTAGTTACTATACAAATATCAGTAAATCAACGATTAAAAATACCACTATCTCTGCACAAGGTGACAATATCCATTTCTATCAGACCCAGCTCGAAAATGTTTCTGTTGAAAACTATGGCCAACTGGATTTGATTGAAGGAACTCTCCTAGGAGACAACAAATTCCTCCCACACGAAGACCGAGCTTATACCGTGACCAATATCGATTTGACTGACCAATCATTAGCAGACATCAACCTCCAGATTCAAAATAAGCTTGACTTGAGAAGTCTAGGCGAATTTATGGGCTACTACTACGAGTCAGATGAAGAGTGGGAAACTGCCCAAAGCGAATCAAGTCTGATTGACGAAAGTCAGTTGAATGACATTGGTATTTTTACAAGAGACCAGTATGAAAAACTAGAGGTCAAGGAAACAGAAGATGGTTTTAGTCTGACTGTTGAAAAAAAAGAAAGCAAAAACAAATTAACCGTTGAAGCAACCAACGCGACTATCAACCTCCGTGATCCAAAATAAATGACCGAACAGATAACAAAGACCAACTTAGGATTCCTAAGTTGGTCTTTTCGTTCTATTGTAGGCAGACTTACTTGCTCGTTAAGCCTTTCTTCAAGCTTCTCCAAAAGCCGATATCATCGGTCTGTAAAATCAAGCCTGCATAGGATTTGCCTATAAAGACGATTGCGCCAATCGTGGTCGCTGCGAGAATGAAGAAAGATAGCCAGGTCTCCCAATTACTTGCCCAGCCATTTATCTGGCGAATCGGCATAAAGAAGGAGGATAAAAATGGGATAAAAGATCCGATTTTCACCACCATATGTTCTTGTGCTTGTTGCCCAAAGGTCATGGCCCCTAAAAAGCCGATGATAATCGGATAGATAACCGGTTGCACAGCCTTGTTGACATCTTCTGGCCTCACCACAAGAGAACCACACAAGGAAGCCAGGGTTACTCCTAGGAGCAGACCGAAAATAGCAAAGAGAATCATGGTCCAGTCCAAGTTGTCTAAAACAGCTTGCACCAAGACCTGGTTTGACTCAAAGATTTCCTTGGTCAATTCCAATTGTCCTGCTAGGTGATAGGCCAAGATGCCACCTACAAGATAGACACCCAAATGGGTCGCAATGACGAGGAAGATGCCAAAGATGCGACCATAGAAATAGGTCCAGGCTGGAACACTAGAGAAAATCACTTCCATGATTTTCGTTCCCTTTTCACTGGCTACCTCCTGGGCAGTTGTAGAAGCATAAACAATAGTCATGATGTACATGAGGAAAATCAAGCCAAAGAAGGTAATCATCTGTCCAATTTTTTCCAGCCCCTCTTGGTCACCAACTTCCTCCACATAGGAAGGCTGGATGGCTAGAAATTCAAGCTGAGTTGGTGTCAATTGAGCATTTGCTTCATTGAGCTGCTGCTGCAAGCTCTCTAGAATAGACTGGAAGGTTTGCTGAACGGATTGAGAAGGGACCTCATTTCCATGATAGGTCGCCTGGTACTGCTGGTCCACTACTGCGACCTTGATATAGCCTTCCAACTCTTCTTCTGAAAGCTGCTGCTTGGCCTCTTCTTCTGTCACAAGAACCAAGTCTAAGTCAAGTGTCGCAAAGGCCATTTGGGCCATAAAGTCCTCACTTACGAGACCAATTTTTTCCGACCCAGCATCCATGCTAGAGCTTGTTAGATAGCCTGTTCCCAAAGATATGCCGAGAAAGAGGAAAGGGGATAGGACCATAAAAACAAAGGACCAGGATTTGACCTGCCGTAGGTAGGTCTCTTTTGCGACTAGGATAAAAGATTTCATTCTGCCACCCCCGATTTGATTTTAAAGATTTCATCAATGGTTGGCGCCTGCTGGTCAAAGGTTGCCAGATAGTGACCACCACTGATCAACTGGAAGAGCTCTGGACCTGCTGCTTCATCGTCTAGGACAAGGCGCCATTTATCGTGATTGGTCATTTGAACAGAGAGGACATGGGGCAGGCCTTCTAGCTGCTCTCTCGGAATATCCGAGGAAACAAAGAGGCGGGTCCGACCAAACTGCCGACGAATATCCTGAATGCCTCCATTCAAGACCAGCTGCCCATCTTGGATCATCAAGAGTTGGTCACAGAGTTCCTCCACATTGGTCATAACATGATCTGAAAAGATGATGGTTGCCCCGCGCTCCTTTTCCTCTAAAATCACACGTTTTAGGAGGGCGGTGTTGACAGGGTCCAACCCAGAAAAGGGCTCATCCAAAATAATCAGGTCTGGTTCATGGAGCAAAGTTACAATCAACTGAATCTTTTGCTGGTTTCCTTTGGATAGGCTTTTAATCTTGTCTGTCACCTTGCCCTTGACTTCCAACTTTTCCATCCAAAACGGTAGTTTTTCAGCCACTTCTTTCTTGGTCAATCCCTTTAAACTTGCCAAATACCGGACCTGTTCAAAAACAGAAAGCTTGGGCATGAGGCTCCGTTCTTCTGGTAGATAGCCGATTTTTGAAAACAAGTCTGGCGTGACAGCCTGCTGGTCAAGGGCAATCTCTCCCTCGTAGCTGACAAATCCTAGTAAGGAATGGAAGAAAGTAGTTTTTCCTGCACCATTTTTCCCTACCAAACCACAGATGATTCCAGATGGAATAGTAAAGGAAATGTCCTTCAAGACTTCCTTGGTCCCGTAACTTTTACATAAGCGACGAACTTCTAACATCTCAACCTCCTTAGAATTGATTGCTTTTATTGTACACCTTTTTCTTGGTATTGTAAATAATGCATGGAAAAAATGATAAAAAATAACAGAACAGAAATCTTCTCTGCTTTTTTCAGAAAATCCTTCGCTATTTTCTTATATTTTCATCATCACAGGCGAATAAATCGTGATATAATGATTACGCAAACGTTTTCTCAAGGAGATCATTATGATAGAAGCGCAGCATTTATCCAAAACCTACTACGTGGTCGATAAGGAGGTGGGGCTAAAAGGCTCAATTAAGGCCTTCTTCAAGCCCAAGAAAAAAACCATTCAGGCGGTGCAGGACATCTCCCTGTCCATTCAGAAGGGAGAGATTGTCGGCTATATCGGATCCAACGGGTCCGGCAAGTCAACTACGATTAAAATGTTGACGGGGGTGCTACACGCCGATGAGGGCACGGTCACCATTAACGGCCTGGTTCCCAAGGATAATCGCAAAGCGGTCAACAAGCAGATCGGTGTCCTTTTTGGGCAGAAATCACATCTGGATTGGAACCTGCCTGTGCAGGAGTCCTTTATTCTCCATGCCAAAATCTATGATGTACCTGAGGCGGTTTTTCAGGAACGACTGGCACGCTTGATTGACTTGCTGGATTTGGCAGACATTATGAAGCAGTCCATCCGCAATCTGTCTCTGGGACAGCGGGTCCGCTGTGAATTTGCGGCTATTTTTCTCCACCAGCCTTCTGTGGTCTTTCTGGACGAGCCAACCATCGGCCTGGACGCTAGTGTCAAGGAGACCATTCGTTCTTTTATTCGCTACATGAATGAAGAGCACGGCACGACTTTCTTGATTACTTCCCACGATATGAAGGACATTGAAACCCTCTGCGAGCGGATTTTCATCATCGATAAGGGAAAAAAAGTCTACGACGGCTCACTCAGTCAGCTCAAGGAGCGATTTTCTCAAATCAAAACCATTAGTTTTTCTACCGAGCATCCGCTGACCAAAGATATTCAGGCGACTGGTCTGGAATTTGACCGCAAGGATGATTACCACTTCGACATTCACTATCAGGCTAACCAATGGACCAGTGCCCAGGTCATCACCTTGGTCTTTGAGCAGATCGAGGTCGATGATGTGACCATGAAGGAGCTGGAAATTGAGTCCATTGTCCGTCAGATTTACGAGGAGGGCATTCATGCATAAGTACCTCTACATGACACGGCTGACTATGATGACAGCCCTGCAGTACAAGGCCTTTTTCCTGGCTTCTTTCGTATCTGTGCTAGCACGGATTTTGGTGTCTCTCTTTGTCTGGAAGACTATTTTCTTCACACAGCCTGAGGTCAATGGTTACACCCTCCAGACCTTCACCACCTATATCATCTTCGCTAGCCTTCTGGCAAGCCTCAACTCCTTTTCAATCGGTGAAGACCTGTCCCACTCGATTTTGCAAGGGCAGATTGCTGGGGAATTTTTGCGGCCCTACTCTTTTATCCTCTCCCTCTTCTTCAAGGATTTAGGAACAAAATTGATTGAACTCTTCAAGTTTTTGGTGGTCTTTTTCATCATCCTCTTGGTGCAGAGTGATTTTTACCTACCAGATGGAAAGACTATATTAGTCTTTCTCCTATCTGCTATCTTGGGAATGTTTATTGTGCAATTCTTAGACTTGGCTTTTGGTTTTGCGACTTTCTTTACGGTCAATGCTTGGGGAGTCATGCTGCTACGCATGGGACTCTTCAACCTGTCATCCGGAGCCCTCTTACCGCTAAGCTTTTACCCTGAAAAAGTCGAAAAAGTCTTGAGTTTCATGCCCTATAACTATGCAATCAATGTGCCTATTTCTATTCTCTTAGGCAGAGAAACTGACCTGTCCTTGCTGGGCTTGCAGTTGCTCTGGTTGCCTGTCCTTGCTGGCTTTATCGCGGCTCTATGGTCCCAAGCCAAGCGAAAAATTGTCATTTTTGGAGGCTAGGATGAAAAAGTATATAGGTCTTTATTTGTACAATGTCAAGGTCTTCATGATGGCCCAGATGTCTTTTCGGGTAGATTTTTTCATCGGTCTGGTCTCATCTTTGGTGGAGCAGGTGGTCTATTTGATTTTCCTCAATGTCCTTTTTAGTAATATCAAGGAGATTGCAGGCTTTAACTACGGGCAGATGCTGTTTATCTATGGAATGGCAACGGTGGGGCGGTCGGTCCACTTGATTTTCTTTGATAATCTGTGGATGTTCGGTAGCCGCTACATTCGTCGGGGGGAGTTTGAACGCCTCTTGCTCTTGCCGGTCAATCCGCTCTTTCAGCTGGTCTGCGAACGAATTCAGCCTCAGGGCATCGGTACGACGATGATTGGTGGCGTGGCTCTCTGGCAGTCTTCGCAGATTTTGGGCTTGGAATGGTCTGTCTGGAAGATTCTCCTGTTGGTTTTTATTGCCATTTGCATCGGTCTGCTCTATGCGGCAATTCAGCTGGGACCAACAGCTCTTGCCTTTTGGATCGTGGAATCCTTCCCTCTCACCATGGGGATTTTCGCACTCAACCAAATGGCCCAATACCCGCTCAATATCTATCCAAAAGTCATTCAATTCCTACTGATTTTTGTCTTTCCCTATGCCTTTACCGCCTACTTCCCAGCCCTCTACTTCCTGGACCTCTCCATGTGGGGCCTCGCACTCCCCCTCGTTGTTGCCATCATCTTTACGATTAACTATAAACTCTTCCGCTATGGTATGACCAAGTTTACGAGTGTTGGTGGTTGACGGAGCCCGGGGAGATGCTCCATCAAGTTGGAGATAGAGGCGACCAGAGTCGGCTGTCATTAACAAGTCTACGGATAGACTTGCTCAAGTTGGAGATAAAAGCTAGCGACAGCTAGCTACAGAATGAAGACAAACATCTCGATTGATGTTTGTCTTTTTCTGTTTATTGGTCTGATAGTCGGTCTTTTTGCCAGAATCGTGGCTATTTGTACAATATAAAAAGGCTTCCCTGCCCTCATTTTTACCAATTTCTTGAGATTTAAACACGCCAAAGTCAGTCCAACCTTATCTTCCATTTTGGACTTGCCTTTCTCTCTTGTATAACGAAGATTGTGGTACTCGTTGGCTGTCCCAAAGAGGCGTTCAATCTCCTCACTGCGCAATTGTGCTTCTCAAGTTTAACGAGCACAAGTAAAAACGACCTATCAGTGTTGAACCTATCTAGTTTCTAGGGGGCTAGCTAAATAGGGCTTTGAAGCTCCTAATTCGCTCTCATATTTTCAAGCTCATGAAAAAATGGTCCACTCTGTCATTGCGCTTTACACATTTCTAGAGCGCAAGAAAAAATGACCCGTTAATGGAGCTTACACCCAGCAGTTTAGTTATTGCGGTTAATAGTTAGCGAGTCAGTCCGCCTGACTCGCTTTTTCCTTGTTTAGTTTTCCGATGAAATTGTAGTAAATGTCAATCTGAATGATTCGCTTGCGTTTCGTGCCAGTTGGCTTATGAATCACAATCTTGTCAATCAGTTCATTTACCATTTCAACGGTTAATTCTGAAACTTGTGTATATTTGGAAATTCTCGTCATGAACTTGGAGATATTCAGGCTATCTTCTTGTTGTTTGGCGAGTTTTTCTGTTAAGTCAGAAATGGAAGTTTGAAGTTGCTTCTGTTCTTCTTCATAAGTTTGACTTAACTTCACAAAGCGTTCATCTGAAATTTTTCCAAGTAGATTGTCTTCGTAAAGCTGTTGAATAATACGGTCGATTTCTTTGGAACGGTGTTCGTCCTTTTGAAGTTGCTGACGCTGGCGTTTGTTATCCTTGCTGAATTGAGCCTGACTTTGCTGTTCTAACTTCTTCAAAAAGTTTTCTCGGTCAAGCTGGGCTTCAGAAATGGCCTGGCGGAGTTTGTCGCTCACAATCTCAATCAGGGCAGATTTCTGAATGTAGTGCGGATTCTCACACCCGTCAATTGGTCTGCGGTAGCCAGAACACTTGTAATGGTCGTGATTTAATCCATTTTTCTCTTGCGGACAAAAGTAATGCTTTCGCCCACAAGTTCCACAAAAG
Organism: Streptococcus sp. A22; assembly: GCF_043674215.1. Classification (NCBI taxonomy): domain Bacteria; kingdom Bacillati; phylum Bacillota; class Bacilli; order Lactobacillales; family Streptococcaceae; genus Streptococcus; species Streptococcus sp. A22. The sequence goes on along the minus strand of NZ_JBIMJQ010000027.1, from coordinate 14,448 downwards.
ACCAAACCCGCAAATAGATTTTCATGACCAGATCGATTTTTATACCGCTGATTTGAACGCTTGTGGCTTCGCATTTTCTGGACAATATCGAAAGTTTCTTGGTCGATAATCGCTTCATGGGTATTTTTGAAAATCAGCCAATCTTCTCTTGGAAGGTCAATAGACCTTTTGTCCTTATAAGATTTTGTCCGCGTCCGAAGATTGACCGTATGCCCAAGATATTCTTCACGAATAAGTATCCGTTTGAGCGTTTCTCTTGTCCAAAAATAAGGCAAAGTTTCTACATTCGGACTGGCAGAAACAGGTTTCAAGCCGAGTTCTATTCGGTGGCGGTCTGGCTTGAAGATTTTGTCGTTCTCCAAGCCTTTCGCAATCTCCGAGAGACTTATTCCGCTTTTTGCTTCCTGAAAAATCCGCTTCACAACTTCGCTGGCAACTGGGTCAATTATCCAGTTTTTAGGGTTGTTTGGGTCTTTGAGGTAGCCATAAGGTGGATTGGTGGTTACTCGCTCGCCAGCTTTGGCTTTAGCTTGAACTACCGCCCGAATCTTTTTGCTGGTGTCTGCCGCATACATTTCATCCATTAGGCTCTTGATTGGTAAGAAAATGGAGTTGGTCTCATTTGGTTTATTAGAATCTATACCGTCATTAAGAGCGATAAAGCGGACATCAAAACTCGGAAAAGTAATTTCCGTTAATTGCCCAACCTTGATATAAGACCTCCCTAAACGGCTTAAATCCTTAACGATGAAGTTTGAAACTTGTCCATTTTCCACCAACCGTAACGCTTCTGAAATAGCTGGGCGGTCAAAATTCGTTCCGCTAAAACCGTCATCGACAAAAAGAATGGGATTGGATAGTTTTTCTCGCTCCACAACATCAAGCAAAATATTCTTCTGATTGATAATGGAGTTACTGTCTCCGTCCAATCCGTCATCTTGACTCAAACGGCAATAAACAACCGTAATATCCGACAGTCTGGAAGTATCTACTTGTCTATAATCTGAAATTGTCAAAGTTCTGTTCATGTGTTTTCTCCTTTTGGAGTTCACACACCTTATACTTCTATTATACCATTTTTACTACTGTTAAAGTAGTGATTTATCGCTTAAAATCAGCCTTTCTAAGACATTTTCAAGCGGACGATTTCCAGTAAAATAGTGGCAGATAAAGTAAGTTGTTCGACCGATTTGCTTCTTTTCGTGCTTGGTGTGCGAGCTGATTATGGAGTCTTTATCTTGATTTTTCAAGTTCATCAAACCCTCCTTTGATATAGTTTTGGTAGTCGTCCAGAGTAATCACGGTAAACAATTCCCAAAAGTTATAAAGTTCCGCTTGAATAGCCTTTGAAATTGCCAGCTTTCGCTTGTCGTCTGGAACAATCCAAAGCACAAATGGGAAAACTCCGTACTGGCGTTGTTCGACACCTGAGCGATAGTATTCGATATACTTTTTACAGGTGTTCACTATGCGGGCTAGACTTTCAGTGCTTCGGTCTAGTTCAATGAAATAGTGGTCTTCGTATTCTTGACTGACTAGCTCCAGATAAGCATCTGGCTTCAAAGTCATACCTAAGCCAGAAAGTTTTTGGTAGCTTCGCCAAGAGTTCGGCTCAAAAGAAAAGGCTTCAAGTGATAGCTTTTTGGAATTTCGGACGGTCTCCATAGTTTCGACGAATATTTCCGTGACTGCCAAGGTGTGTTCGACATGGTGTTGAGTTGGCTCATATTGATTTTTATACCGCAAAACAATCGTTTCATCTTGGCTTTTTAACAGTTTCAAACCTTGAAAAGTAATTTGCCAAACATAGGAAGCAGAGCCTTTGCGAACACCACCAATTCGGCGTTTGAGGTGTGAAACCAGACCAGCCTTTAACAGTCTTTGTGTTGTAAAGTTGACTCGGCGAATAGCGGTTTCTGGTTTGTCGCTGTCTGAATAAAAGAGTCTGGCAAGCTGGCTGGTGGTGGCATATCTAGCTTGATTGAGAAAGTATAAAATTTGAATATCTTGTGTGGTTAATTGATTCCATTTCATCTGTTTTGTTCTCCTTAAAGGTTGGCTGGTAAAATGTGCTTCGTTACGCAGTAAGTCGTGTGACAATTGAGGGCAGAAAGGCTTATTTTGCAGGGCTGGAAGAATTTTCTTCGTCAACACGATTAGAAGACCGATTAGAACGCTTTTTTCGTCCTAAATCGTCCAACAATTCAGCCGTTTGTGGTTTCTCTTTATAGGTAAAAGCCTGAAATTCTCGCTCTAAATCGTCCATATTTTGTCCGTATTTGATAAGACTATTTAGGTAAGGCGTGCGACTATCCCGAATCCTAGGTGTCGGCGGATAGGTTTTGCCAATTACCCAACGATAGATATTGGGCGAGATTTCAATTCTTGAATATACCCAAAATGGTGACAGGCTATAGAAATCCTCTTTGGCAACTTCTAATGTGGATTTTGCCATTTCCTTGGCTTCGTTCAAATTCAAGCCAAAGACAATTTTATTGGCAGTATTTGATTCAATTCCTGCTTTGAGATTTGAAGACATCTGTGCTAAGTGCTGAAAACCTATCGCCCAACCAACATTAAACTGGCGAGATTGTGAAAGTGCTTCGTCCAGATTGGCGTTAGGGATTCCAAGAAAGCTTGGTGTTTCATCGACATAAATGAAAGCGGACTGGCGTTTGCTTGGCTCAACCGAAGACTGTCGCAAAATAAGCATCCACAAGATTGAAGTGACAAGGCTTCCGATAAGTTTGGCGGATTCTGAACCAATAACTGCCTTATTTAATGGCACTAGCACAATTTTTCTGCCCTGGAAGAGTTCTGCCAAACTGAATTTTGGTTGAGCTTGTCCAAGCATAGCCCTGAGTTGCGGGCGAAGTAAAAACTGGCGAAACTTGTTCAAAATCGGGTTTAACATCTGGTGGCATTGGGCTTCGCTTAACAGCTCAAACCAAGACCAAAAACTTTCTAAGCCGATTGGGTCCGTGAGATTTTTCAACAGCTTATTTCTGAAATGCTTATTGGTTAAAAGGCTAGGCAACATCACCAAAGAACTGTTTGGAATCCGTGCCAAAGTCAAGAAAGCGTGCGACAGAATGTCTAAAGAGTAGATTCCGAAATGTTCTGGATATAAGCCTTTGAATAGCTCTAACAGATAATCTGCGATAACTTCAGGCTCGATTCCATAATTTGTCAGCTCAAAGGGGTTAATGCCAACAATTCGCTTGGCGGTTGGTGAAATAACCACTATGTCTTCGTCATGTTCGGCTGGAGTTCGTTCAAGCAGTTCATGCGTTAATTGCCCCTTGGCGTCAATCACAACTACGCTATGCTTCTTGGATTTTATGTCAGACAGAATCAAATGACTCATCGCTGTAGTTTTACCTGTTCCAGTGCTTCCAAGTAGAAACAAATGTTTCTTGGCGGATTGGCTGGAAATTTGAAGCGGTCTCGGCTGAGTTTCGACAGTCTGACCAAAACTTCTCACCTTATTGTGGTTCAAATTGTAGCCAAGCGGTGGCGTGATGAGTTTCGGGTGAACATTCGGCACGCCGTCCATGTTTTCTTCACCAACTGGCAAAAGCAAGAAACAAGCGAGGTCAGCAGTAGCTAAGCTATACGGAAAAGACCAAGACGGTTGAGCTTGATTGATTTTTGAAGCCGAGATTGGTTTTAGCTCAATAGTAGCGTGAGTTTCCAACATCCGAAAGCTACTGAGCAGGCTTGAAAAGAACTCTTTCGTCCGCAAAATACTGCGTGAGTTTGCCCCAAGCCTAATTTCACATCTGAAAGTTGATTGATTTAACTTCTGACGCATGAGCTTTTTGGAGTTTTCTGAGAGTTCAGGAATATTATTTGTGATAACCTGATACCAGCGAGCAGACAAATTTGGTAATTCTTTAGGTTGTGGTTTTGGTGGAGACCCAGAGCCAAGAATCAACTGAAGAACAATTTCCTCATCTGGCTGGAGTGTTTTTGACAGTGCCAAACTAGAGCGAATCATGTTTTCTAACGAATCTGTTTTTAGAGCATAATGTGACTGCTTAATCTGAACTAATCGGGCAACTGATATTTTTTCACGCTTAGGAGCTTTAGAAAATTGAATCTGTCGGTGTGATTGTATCAATTGATGAACGTGCCGTTTATCTTGTTCTTCTGTTCCTAAAAGATACCGCACATGGTTTCTCTTCAAGCGAACTTCAAAAACAAGACTCTTTCGCCGAGTCAGACCGACCAACTGACCAAGCAGACTTTTGACATCTTCTTCTGAAAACGGACGCTGCCAAGTCCATTCACTCCACGACAAAGCGTTAAAGTGTCGCTTCATATTTACCTCCAATCTTTCTTAATTTTGATAATCCGAAAGGCAAACCAACCAGAAAAGATGAACACCGCTCCCAAAAATAACACTTGCCAGACTTCCAAGACCAATTTAACCGCTTGATTGATAAGCCAAGCACAGGCAAAGAATCCGAGAATGTAAGCGAGTAGTTTCTTCATGGCTGGTTTCCTTTCTGATTTCAGTTATACAGGAAGATTGCCAAAAATTGAAATTTGGTTTTGTCCTGCTTTTGGAGCGATTGGAATAGATTCTGGACGGGTTAACAGTAGTATATTTCACCATATTTTGTCCTTTTGTCTAGTCCAAGTGGTGATTTTATCGCTTTTGGTGGCGTAAGATTTCAGCGATAGCTTCTAGGTAAATTCCGTTAAATGCTTGTCTCTTTTCAAGATATTCTGCCAGTGCGATTTCTTCTTCTGTATAGCTTGGCTGGTTTTCTTTGTCCAATGCTTCAAAGTATACTCCTAGAACAGAGATAAAGAGTAAGATAACGCCACTTATTATCAGAATCCAAGAATAAATGTTCATAGCTCCTCCTTATTTCAAATATTGCGTAGTATAGTGAGTGAAAGCTCTCAGAATATAATCTGTATAAGCGTGAGCTTCTGGATTGTTTTTCAGGATTTCAGCTTGAATCAAGGCTAAATTCCCCACCTTGTAGAGAATGTCTGTCGCTAGAAGCTCCCTTGCTTGGTTGTCTGCCATGTTTTGACTGAGCTTTCTTGCGACCTCCATTTGATATGGACTGGCGATGGTTTGAAGTGCTTGGACTTCTTTGTTTCGACGAATAGAAGGTGTAAGTGACATAAGCGTTCTCCTTTGATATAATTTTGGTAAGTTAGCTAACTTATGGCTATAGTATAATTGATTATTAAATCTCGTTCATCAGTCAAAAAATCTCAAAAATCTCAAGGAGGGGGATATGTCAGAGTTTAGATTGGGTTGGTTTTGTTATATTCTTCAAAAATGCGAAAAGAAAAAGCGAAATCAAGAAGATTTCATCAATATAGTATTAAATAAACTGGTTGCCAAAAACAACTCCAATATCTCTTTTGTGCCAGAAATCAATCGAGTTTCTAGTAATAGAATTTTTACTGGTGATGAAGATGTGCCTGAGTTTTACCGCGAGGCGTTGCCTCTGACCGACCTAGAAGCTCAAAGCCTGCGAATTTCTAACTTACTGAAAGAACTAAACAAAGATGAAACCTTTGATTTTAAGCAGGCCGCTTCCAAGGTAAAAAATAAGCTCTTGGAAAATGCAAAGGAAGCAAAGCGAGTTTTTGGAGACGACAAACTAAAAAAGCTCAACTCCACAAAGGAAGCTGAACTCTACCTTTCAATTCTCTTAGTCTTTCTTGTTAATATTTCCAATATTCCAACTGTGGACAATGAAGCTCTGAGAAACTCAAAAATCATTCAAGATAATATCCTTAAATTTTTGGACAATGAAATCATCTTGTCGCTTTTTCTGCATCGCCTACATTTTAATGAGTTATTGAACACCCCTGAAATCAATAAAATATTTTACTTAGAATTTTATTCTCCGCACCAGCTAACCCAAAACTCAGTCCAGCAAAGTTTTGGAGTTCCAACCTTACGCTTTCTGCTTAGAAACACAATCGAGAGATTGCCACTTGTCCAGAATGGTTTAATTTTACAGAATGGCATCATCAACGAGAGAATCCAGAAGTTCATTTCTGGCAATTTTCAAAATACAGATAGAGCCATATTGCTGGCTGGTTTTTGCGATTCATTTGAAGTTCTATGTAAAACACTTCAGCAATATTTTCCAAAAGAGGCCAATGGAAAACTATTTGAAATTGACAAAATGGTGCTATCTATAAAAACTCGGTATGACTACACTGCCGACTGCATGCAAGAAATGATAGGAATTACAAATAAAACCGTAGAGTTTCTTGAGCAACAACAATACGCTTCTAAAGATAATATTGAGTTGACGGTAGGCGGAACGGAAGAACTCAGGAATGGGGAGATGATATTTATCTGCTTAGTAAAATCACATACAATACATTAAAAAAGTCTAAACAATCACATTTAAAAAACGCTTGCATTTTCATCGGAATATCAGTATAATAAATTCAGAAATAAGTTCTTAAAAAAGGGCTTGTCAAACACCTATCTCATTTACCGCCCATAGGAGTATTCTCCTATCCGACCCTAAATGAATACGGCGCATGACAAGCTCTTTTTTGGAACTATAGCCAGTATGGAGGTGATAAATTAACACATTATAAAAATAAAAGTTGCATATAGGAAAAACATTTCCTATTGAAGTCTCTAAAAAGAAAAGAGGTGCTATATATTATGTCTAAACACTTTGGCGCAGGAAGTCACATTTTTACTCCGCCAGAAACCCTAATCGCTTTTCAAAGTACGGAGGTCTCATCATGGAAACATTATATCTATTTGCTGCTACGATGTTAGTAAATGAGGGCTTTGCTCTTTTTGCCCCAGAAAACGTCATAGCAATGGCTGTCGCCTTAACACCCAACGCTTATGAAATCTGGCTACTTCTCAAAGAGCTTGTAGAGTATGTACGGGAGAAATTGCCAACTAAAACATTAGTCGGTCAGGACAATACGACATTTAGGGGCAGTAGTGAAACTCATAAAAGCTTTAGTTTTGAGTTCGGTATTAAGTGGTTTTTCCGAAAGCTGAGAAGCTTCAATATCACGACTAAAATAGAAACCAAAGAAAGCATAAAAAATGAAAATAACACAATTATGGAGAGGCAACAAGAAAAAAGCTCTCCAGCAGATGCCGAAGAGCAGTAAAAATTTTAGCACTAGAAGAAGCTTCACCGAAAGCGTTAGACTTCTAGTTGTTAGAAATATATAAGACAGTTCCTAACACTTCAAAATTAAGGAGCTGTTTTATTTTTACTTCGTAGGTAGAAACTCGCTACCTACGACTCAATTCATTATACTCCTATTTTATTTTTGTGTCAAGTGTTTATACTTTACGCCTTTTTATTTACCTTTATTTTCCTTTACAATAAAACCACCCTGCTACAATAGTAAAGCAAGGAGGACAATGTGAAGAAAATCATCAAGCAATATCAAGAAAAAGGCTATGTCATCATTGGCTACGCCCGTGTTAGTTCAACAGACAACCGCCAAGAATTGGGGTTAGAAGTTCAAAAAGAAGCTTTGGGCTTCTGCGACAAGCTCTACATCGAAAAAGAATCAGGTGGAAATCAAGAGCGACCGCAACTTCAAAAAGCTCTCAAACTCGCCAAGGAATGTGCTAAATCTGGATTAGAAACCAGCTTTGTGGTCTATAAACTAGACCGCCTAACCCGTAAAATGCTCCACCTGTCCGCTATCATATCGGAACTAACCAGCTACAATATCCGCCTTCAATCTCTTCATGAGCAGATTGAAACAAATTCCCTGACGGGCAAATTCTTCTGTCTTATGCTGGGATATGTGGCGGAGTGGGAGCTTCAAGCCATTTCAGACCGCACCAAAGATGGACTACGGAAAGCTAGAGAGCGCGGTGTGAAGTTGGGCAATAAAGGTATTTCAAAATCCAAAGAAAAACAAGTTATCAGCTGCTATCTCAATGAAGAGTTATCCGTACGGAGTATCGCCATTATGCTCAATATTTCTACCGCCACTATTTATAGTGTGTTGAGGCGTAATAATATCCGAACAAAACGTAAAAAATAGTCAATAAATTGTTGACAAACTACTGAAAAAATAGTAAAGTAAACGCATATAAATGTTTTAGCAGACGGTCGTTTGTTAAAACAATCAAAGTTATCAACAAAAAATATTAGAAATGCTGATTTGACAAGGTTTTTGAATTTTTGTCAGATTGGCATTTTTTGATTTTTCATTATTTTAGTTGACGACCGTTAACTAAAACACACTCAAACCCTATTGTAGCAGGGTTTTTTGAGAATGAAATAATAGAAAGGTGGCGTGTTGACGCCAAGGTGATTTTATGGGGATGCGTGAAAAAGAAATTAGCTTTGACACTAGCAAAAGTCTCTCGGAGCTAGGTGTTATTATTAAAAACTTCCACAAACGTCCAGTGAAGTGCTCTGCAATGACAGACCTTATTTCAAGAGTTACAATTCCAGGAGAAGCCGAAGCTGATGTTTCTATTTTATTAGAAGGCCAAACACTTTTTGGTGGTCATTGGGCTGTTCAAGTGTATGTCGCTGAAATGGACTACGGTTGCGCAGTAAGCCTTATTGCGCTAGGAACTGGCATTGGTCAGCAGTTGGCTTTAGGTGTGGTTAAGGGTCTGGGTGGCAATGTAAATCCTCGGTCTGATATTATTAACTTCAGAACAAGTATCCGAAAAGCCAACAAGATAAAAGAACTTTTTGAGTAATTTAGGAGGTAAACAAAATGGGAAATCTAAACGAGTGGTTGTGTGCTTGCGAGAGAGACAGGGGTGTCGGCAATAAATGTGAATATTGTAGGGAGGCTATCTATCACAACATTTCTAATCATGCTTGCTCTTCATTTGGTGCTTGTCAGAAAAAATCGGGGTGGTGGTAATCTGTGGCTAAATTAAAGGAAATTTTAGTAAAAGCAACTATTGAATGTCCATATTGCGGACGAAAAACAAGTGACCGTGCAGAACGGTGTTGCAACTGTAACAACAGAATATAGGAGTGTAAATATGACTGAAAAATGCACAAAATGTGGTGAAGTTCTTTGGTTTTACGCAGAAGATACCGCCCGCGGTAAAGTGATAAAAGTCTGTAAAAACCCTAATTGCACAATGTATGATTTTAAGGTTTCTTTTAGTGAACGATAATTTAATATACGGAAAAAGACGGCTCAACTTGAACCGTCTTTCAATTTGCCTATAAGGTGTATGAACTCAGATTATTTAGACTGCTGAGTGTCATACCCTCTTTGGGGTCATTTTTTTAATCTTCGTTTACGAATGGTAGCAATGCCATAACGCGAGCACGTTTGATAGCTGTTGTTACTTTACGTTGGTTTTTAGCTGAAGTTCCAGTTACACGACGTGGAAGGATTTTTCCACGTTCAGAAATGAAACGGCTAAGAAGCTCAGTATCTTTGTAATCAACATATTCAATTTTGTTAGCTGCGATATAGTCAACTTTTTTACGGCGTTTGAAACCGCCACGACGTTGTTGAGCCATGTGTTTTCTCCTTTATATATTTAGTATCGACCTAAAATGGTAGGTCATCGTCTGAAATATCCATTGGGTTTGATGCACCAAATGGACTTTCTTCTCGAGCGAAGTTCGGTGTAGATTGTGCAGGTGCTTGATAAGGTGAATTGTAATCATTGCCACCAGCAAATGAATTACCAGCAGAATATCCGCCACCTTGACCTTCACGGGCAGTACGGCTTTCCAAGAGTTGGAAACTTTCTGCAACTACCTCAGTTACATAAACGCGTTGCCCTTGCTGATTGTCGTAACTACGGGTCTGAATGCGACCAGTCACGCCAATGAGAGCACCTTTCTTAGCCCAATTCGCCAAATTTTCAGCTTGTTGACGCCAGATAACTACGTTGATAAAGTCCGCTTCACGCTCGCCATTTTGATTTTTAAAATTACGGTTAACTGCAAGTGTAAAAGTCGCAACAGCTTGGTTTGACGGAGTGTAACGAAGTTCTGCATCGCGGGTCATGCGACCAACCAATACTACATTATTTATCATATAAAACCTTCTTACGCGTCAAGTTTCACAATCATGTGACGAAGAATGTCGCCGTTGATTTTTGACAAACGGTCAAACTCTTTAAGAGCTTCGTCGTTAGTCGCTTCAACGTTAACGATGTGGTACAAACCTTCACGGAAATCTTGGATTTCGTAGGCAAGGCGACGTTTTTCCCATGCTTTTGATTCAACGATTGTTGCACCGTTGTCAGTCAAGATAGAGTCAAAGCGTGCTACCAAAGCGTTTTTAGCTTCTTCTTCAATGTTTGGACGAATAATATAAAGAATTTCGTATTTAGCCATTGATATGTTCCTCCTTTTGGTCTAATGCCCCCAGGTCCTAGCCTGTGGGAAGTGAGGGATACTCACAAGAAACTATTATATCATATTTGGGCCAAATAGCAAGCAAAATATCCACAAAATACACAAGAAAAGAACAGTCAGACTGCTCTTCTCATGGATTATTCAACACTAAAGAGATATGGATAAACAGGTTGATTACCGAAATGGATTTCAACCTCTACATCTTCAAATTTCTCTTCCAATTGATAAGCAAGGGCTTGTGCTGTATCCTCGTCACCATCCTCACCAATATAGATAGTCACGATTTCACTATCTTCATCCAACATTTTATCAAAGGTAGCAACAAGCGTCTCCATCATATCTGGATTAGAAACCACAATCTTGCCATCAACCATACCCAAGTTATCATTTTCATGAATTTCCAGACCATCGATAGTTGTGTCACGGACTGCAGTTGTCACGCTACCACTTTTCACTTCTGCAAGTGATGCCGTCATCGCTTTAAAGTTGCTGTCCAAATCACGACTTGGATCAAAGGCAAGCAAGCTAGTGAAGCCTTGTGGTAGAGTCTTGGTTTCTACCACCTTAACCGCCACTTCAGCAACTTCTGCTGCAGTCTGAGCCGCCATCAAGATGTTCTTGTTGTTTGGCAACAAGATGACATTGCGAGCATTGACCAATTCAATAGCATTGACAAAATCCTCTGTTGAAGGGTTCATGGTCTGACCACCTGAAATCACATAATCAACGCCTTGTGATTTGAAGATCTCTGTCAATCCTTCTCCAGCTGCAACAGCGATAATGCCGTATTCTTTTTGCTCAGCTGGTTTTTGGTAGGCTTCTTCTTTTTCAACTTGCGCTTCATGTTGTTCACGCATATTGTCTACTTTTACCTTGACTAAGCTACCATATTGGAGACCTGCTTGCATAACCAAGCCTGGATCTTCTGTATGGACGTGAACTTTTACAATTTCATCATCATTGACTACAAGGAGTGAATCTCCTAGGTCGTTGAGGTAGTTACGGAATTCTTCATAATCAAAGTCTTTCACATAAGTAGGACCTTGGCGAAGGGCAACCATGATTTCCGTACAGTAACCAAAGGTAATGTCCTCAGTCGCTACATGACCAGCAACTGACTTGTGGTGTTCTGCATTAATCATTTCTGTCATGACTGCTGGAGTTGCTTCAAAATCCTCAGAAGCAATGTATTCACCAGTCAAAGCTGACAAGAAACCTTCGTAGATATAAACAAGACCTTGACCACCAGAGTCAACAACCCCAACTTCTTTCAAGACTGGAAGCATATCAGGTGTTTTCTTGAGGGCACGGTTGGCACCTTCAAGAGTTGCACGCATGACTTCAATGGCATCATCTGTTTCTTCTGCTTTTTTTAGGGCAGCCGTCGCTGCACCACGAGAAACGGTCAAAATGGTACCCTCAACTGGCTTCATAACGGCCTTATAAGCCACTTCTACACCATGTTGGAAGGCCTGTGCCAAATCCTTACCATCTAATTCAACCTTGCCTTTAACAGACTGGCCAAAACCGCGGAACAATTGTGACGTAATAACGCCAGAGTTTCCGCGAGCACCCATGAGTAAACCTTTTGATAAGATTTGAGCGACTTCACCAACTGTATTTGCTGGCTTATCCGCAACTTCTTTGGCTCCATTGGTAATGGTCATACCCATATTGGTACCAGTATCCCCATCTGGAACAGGGAAAACATTAAGTGAGTTGACGTATTCAGCTTGTTTATTCAGACGAGTTGATGCTGCCTGCACCATTTCTTGAAATAAACTAGTAGTAATTTTAGACACAATTATTCTCCTACGACTTTAATATTTTGGATGAAAACATTAACGGCATCCACAGAGATACCCAATTGATTTTCCAAGTTGAACTTGACACGTTCTTGGATATTGCGAGATACTTCACTGATTTTTACACCGTAGCTCATAACAGTGTAGACATCAACTGCAATACGACCATCTTCCAAGGTCTTGATGACAACGCCCTTGGCATAGTTTTCCTTTCTCAAAAGAGCCTGGAAATTGTCTTTGATGGCGGATTTGCTAGCCATGCCGACCACACCAAAAATCTCGGTCGTAGCTCCACCGACAACTGTGGCAATCACGTCGTCAGTCAATTCAATTTGGCCGTCTTTTGTATTGATTTTAACAGTCATATTACTTTACCTCAAATAGTTTTATCACTCCATTTTACCATACTTTCGCCATTCTGTAAAAAACAAGCTTGTGACAGCAGACGGAAGACTAGGTTTCTTTGGCAAAAAAAATAACCCAAAAGGGTCATTTCTTAAACGCGTTCTACTTTACCTGATTTAAGGGCACGAGCTGAAGCCCAAACTTTTTTAGGTTTACCGTCAATCAAAACAGTAACTTTTTGAAGGTTTGGTTTAACTGCGCGTTTAGTTTGGTTCATTGCGTGTGAACGGTTGTTACCTGATACAGTCTTACGACCAGTGAAATAACATACTTTAGCCATTGTATCTTCCTCCTCATTTGATCAAATATATCGGATGTGCTAGCACCACATACCATACTATTCTAACAGAAAAGAATGAAGTTGGCAAGGAATATTTTTATTTTTTTCTTTCGACAGTTCTCCAAGAATATTGAAGCCTGTCTATCAGACAGAATTGACATTTGACCAAGCTTGTTTCAAATCTTCTAAGGACAAGCCATTGAAAAAACGGATTTCCTTGTTCGCAATCAGAGATTGCTTCACAGAATAGGACTGTTTGAAACAGTAGATTAGATAAAACTCAAAAAACCAACCTTGCGGTTGGTTTAGATAGCATTACTTATATAACATTAAGCTTTGTTCGCTGAACCAAATACGTCGATTCGCTCTTCAACAGATGCTTGGATAGCTTTTACGCCGTCAGCCAAGAATTTACGTGGGTCAAAGAGTTTTTTCTTGTCGTATTCTGCTTCGTTTGCTTCATAAGCTGCTGCAAACTTACGAGTTGCGTTTGCAAATGCGATTTGACACTCAGTGTTAACGTTAACTTTAGCAACACCCAATTTGATTGCTTCTTGGATTTGTGCATCTGGAATACCAGAACCACCGTGCAATACGATTGGGAAACCTGGTACAGCCTCTGTCAATTTACGCAAGTGGTCAAGGTCAAGACCTTCCCAGTTTTCTGGGTATGGACCGTGGATGTTACCGATACCAGCTGCCAAGAAGTCAATACCAGTTGCAACCATTGCTACTGCATCTTCGATTGGAGCCAATTCACCAGTACCAACGATACCGTCTTCTTCACCACCGATAGTACCAACTTCAGCTTCAACTGAGATACCTTTAGCGTGTGCCAATTCTACAACTTCTTTTGCTTTTGAAAGGTTTTCTTCTACTGGAAGGTGTGAACCGTCAAACATGATAGAAGTGTAACCAACTTCGATACACTCAAGTGCATCTTCGTAGTGACCGTGGTCAAGGTGAATAGCAACTGGAACTGTGATGTTCATTGACTCGATCAAGTTTGCGATCAAGTTGCGAGCTACTTTGTAACCACCCATGTACTTAGCTGCACCCATAGAAGTTTGGATAAGAACCGGAGCTTGTTTTGCTTCTGCTGCACGCAAGATAGCTTGAGTCCACTCAAGGTTGTTTGTGTTAAATCCACCAACTGCATAACCGTTGTCACGCGCTGCTTGGACAAATTTTTCTGCTGAAACTAATGGCATTCTAAGAGCCTCCTAATATTTTTTGGGAGTCATCCCCCATACCCTCTTATTTTAACACGATTCTCAAAAAAATGCTAGCTGAAACTGTATCCGTATGAGAAAATTTTCACATAACTTTCAGGCACAAAAAAAAAAAAAGACTGGTTAAACCAGTCTGAAAGTCCTATGCGGAGAGAGGGACTTGAACCCTCACGACCTAAAGCGGTCACAGGATCCTTAATCCTGCGCGTCTGCCAATTCCGCCATCCCCGCTGAACACTAGATAAGTATATCACGGGGTAATACCCTTGTCAACACTTTTTTGAAAAAAAGTTCATATTTATTACTTTCCCCAATTTGTCAAGTCAAGTGCAACAAGTTCATTGATAACTAGAGATCCAGAGGTTAAGCTGTCTGGGCTAGCCCAA
>NZ_JBIMJQ010000026.1:0-26112 GCF_043674215.1 Streptococcus sp. A22 | reverse complement strand
GGGCTAGCCCAGACAGCTTAACCTCTGGATCTCTAGTTATCAATGAACTTGTTGCACTTGACTTGACAATGTGCGAATATGTTAATACCTCTGAAATGGTAAAATTAATTAGTGACATTCTTGGAAAAGGGTATTACTAACACCCGTTTTTAATTCGTTAATAAAACTATTTTTTGGTTTAGATACTGTAAAGAAAGTTTTTGGAAATTTTACTTATGAACACTCACTGAGTCAATATGATTTTAAATATTAAAGAGTAAATTTTTCGGAATCCATTAGGCTGACGGAAAATAATTTGAAAGGGAAAAAATGAGAGAGAGAGTCCTATTCCTCGCTAACCATGATCTTGGAATTTATAATTTTCGTTTGGAAATTGTTGAACGTTTACTACAAGAAAATTTTGAAGTGCACATTTCATCACCCAACGGCGTCAGAATTCAGGAATTAATTGATTTGGGATGTATTTTTCATGAATTGAAGATTAATAGGCATGGATTAAATCCAATAGAAGAAATTAAACTTCTTCATGAGTATAAAAAATTATTTAAAAAAATAAAACCAAATATTATACTTGGTTTTACTATTAAACCAAATATTTATGGAGCGATTGCAGCAAGGAAATTGAAAATTCCTTTTATAGCTAATATTACAGGTTTGGGAACAGCAGTTGAGTATAATAGTTGGAAACAACCAGTTTTTATAAACTTATATAAATTTGCATTCAAGGGGATATATAAGGTCTATTTCCAAAATGAGGCCAATAGAGATTTTTTTTTAAATCACAAAATAATAGAAGATTCATACGATCTTGTTCCAGGATCCGGTGTTAATTTAAATAGATTTTCTGAAAAAACTTATCCGAACGATTCAATAATACGTTTTTCTTTCATTTCTAGAGTGATGAAAGAAAAAGGAATTGAGCAATATTTAGAAGCAGCTGAATACATAACTAATAAATATTCAAATACGGAGTTTAATATTTATGGATTTTGTGAACAAGCGTATGAAGAAAACCTTAAAAAATTACAAACAAAAGGGATTATTCACTATCATGGAATGATTAAGGATATTGCAGGAGCATTAGAAAAAACTAATTGTCTAATCCATCCAAGTTATTATCCTGAAGGAATTTCGAATGTCCTTTTGGAAGCTTCAGCAGTTGGTAGACCAATTATTACAACCGATAGACCTGGGTGTAAAGAAGTAATTGATGATGGAGTGAATGGGTTTCTTATCCAACAAAAGAACTCCACAGACTTAATTGAAAAAATTGAAAATTTTTTGAAATTATCAATTGATGAAATGTCTAAGTTAGGACACAACGCTAGAATAAAAGTTGAAAAAGAGTTTGATAGGCAAATAGTTGTTAGAAAATATTTAGAGGATATTCTTTATATAACGAAAAATTATAAATAATAATGATAAATGATTCTAATTATTTTATATAGTCTAGATAATTAATTTCAAAGATTAAATTACAACAATCATTCTACATTGTATTTTTTTCAGTATAATTTAGGGAAATTTGCTTTGATAGTATGATTTCAAAACGAAAGGGAATGAGTATGAGGAAAGTATGTATTTTCACATTGTACCCGAAGAGTGGCGCTTCTTCTAATTATAGAATTTTAATGTATGAAGAAGATTTAAAAGAATCTTTTCACGTTCGATCGTTTCCATTCTGGAACGATAAGTATGTATCTACTTATATGCACAGAAAAAAAATATATATTTTCCACATTGTTTTACTTTATATTATTTCACTCTGGAAAAGGATATTTCAAGTTATTTTTTTTAGTACAAAATTTGACGTAATCATAATACAAAAAGCCATGATTCCTTGGTCAAACATTAACTTTATCAATTTTTTTAAATCTAAAGGTAAAAAAGTTATTTTTGATATAGATGATGCTGTTTATTTAAATAAAGTTGACCATTCGCCATTAATAGCAAAAAAAGTAGATACAGTTGTTGTTGGTAATAAAAACCTTGCTAATTATTATAAAGATTATAACGATAATATATTAATTTTTCCGACTGTGGATTATTCACCAGAATATGAAAAATATAGAAAAAACACCTTTCAAACTAAGGTGATTGGTTGGATTGGTTCAGATACAACTATTCCTAATTTAGAATTAGTAGAGTCGGCTATAACTAAATTGATCAAAAAACATCCTGAGGTTTCATTCAAAATAATTACAAATAAAAATTCTAAATTTAATTTTTCAGGTAAAAGAAACTTTCATCACATAGCTTGGGATATAAATACCTATAAAGAAGAATTGAGTGACATAACTGTCGGAATTATGCCACTTTTTGATACCGAGTTTAACAGAGGAAAATGTGCTTTTAAACTAATTCAATATCTGACAATGGGTAAACCGGTTGTTGCTAGTCCAGTGGGGATAAATACTGACGTTGTTGGAAATGCTGGACTTCTAGCTACTAATGAACAAGAGTGGTTTTTGAATTTAGAATCATTACTTTTTGATGAAAATAAATATAAAAGTGCTCTGATTAGTATTAATGACGAATTTGATAAGACTTATAACTATGAAGTCGTGTTGGATAATTGGATTAAATTAATTAAGGAGATTTAGATCTTAGATGAAAAATAATATTTGTGCGGGTATAATAACATATAATCCCGATATTGCTACCTTAAAAAATACAATTGAAGCAATACGACATCAAGTTATTAAAATTTATATTTGCGATAATGGTTCAAATAACGTTAATCAAATAAAAAAATTATTGCATGAAAGTGAGGAGATAATTTTTCTAGATAAAAACCTTGGTATCGCTACTGCATTGAATAGGGTTTTTAACAGAGCGAAGAAAGAAGGCTTCGATTGGGTTTTAACTCTAGATCAAGATTCAGAGTCTCCAAATAATTTAATTGATGAGTTAGAAAAGTTAATTTCGAATGAAGTAGCAATTATTAGTCCCAAAATTTCTTATCGAAATAATGAGAGGTTCGAGAATGGAATTATTGAAGAAGTTAAAGAAAAGGAATGGGTCATAACAAGTGCTTCTTTGACAAGTGTTGCAGCTTGGGAACAAATTGATGGTTTCGATGACATTTTATTTATTGATAAGGTCGACTATGATTTTTGTATTAGAGCAAGAAGAGCTGGCTATAAAATAATACAAAATAATAGAGTGACATTGTTGCATGAATTAGGGAATTTAGAAATTAGACAAGTTTTTAATAGAAAAGTTTATGTGACAAATCATTCACCGTTTAGATATTATTATATGATTCGAAACGGTTTTTATTTAAAAAATAAACTAAATATTGGCCATCCATATAAAGATTTATTTTCGAAAATATTCAAAGTTGTAGTTTTTGAAGATAAAAAATGGTCAAAAGTTAAAAATATGATTTTAGGAACTTTGGAGTTTATTAAGCTTTCTTAGCTTACTAGTGTGATTATGATTTATTTACTTTTTTCAATTGTAATTTTTTTTAGTTGTTTTTCAATATTTTATGCTTTTCAAAAGAAAGATATATTAAATCCATTAATACTTTTTTATATCCCATTTTTGATTCAGATTGTTATACATTATCTTAAGTTTCATAAAAATTACAATATTTCTTCTGAAACATATTTGATTTTTTCATTGGGTTTACTTTTTTTCGGATTAGGTTATTTATTTTTCGGCTTCTTAATTAAAGAAAATAAATACAATGCACATATGCATTCAAATGATGAACTCTATATAAATAAACAGGTGTATAACTTTTTTATTCTATGGGGAATAGTTGGTCTGCTTCTAGGATTTTTTGAAATGATAAAATTTGGTAGATCAGGGGTTGCAGGACAATTTTTTTCTAGTGTAAGGTGGCACGTGAACTATGGCGAGGGATATAATTTTATTACAAAATATTCTGTTGTACCTATGCATATTATTTGTTGTTATGATTTATTAAATCAGAAAGCAACTAGACTAAAGAAATATTTACATATTTTTATCTATACTTTATTAATTTTAATTGGTACAGCAAGGACAGGAATAATCCTCAGTATTCTTGCGTTGACTTATATATGGATTTTGAATAACAAAGTAAATAATCGAAGACTTTCATTTAAGCAAAAATCACTAATTATATTGATTACTATTCTGGTTATTACGGCCTTCATTTCCTTTGCTAATGCTACAAACAAATTATTTATCAATGATGAGTTTTTCCTTTATTCATATTTTGGATTTCCAATAAACTCTTTTGATACCTATATATTGAACAATCCAAGTGTAACAAGTGGTGCAAAAGTGGGGGGGATACTTTTTGAAATATTATCTAAAGTTAATTTGGTAAACTATAATAATATTGATGATTTATTGGCTAGAGTTGGACAGTTTAATGTCTATAGTTACATTAGTGATCCATATTTAGATTTTGGAAGTTTTGGAGTGATTGCAGTCTCTCTTTCACTTGGAATAGTTACTAATTATTTTTATAATAAGAATTTATTTTCAGGTGGAAAATGGACAATTGTTTATGCAACGTTTGCTAACTCTATTCTAATTTCTTTTTACTCTTATACCTTTTCATTGACCTATTATATATATATAGTAATTTTCTTACTTATTTTTGTAAAAAATAGAACAAGTTACTCAATGGATGGATAAAATGAACAAATCTTTTAAAAAAAATATTATAGCTGCCTTTTCAGCTCAAGGAGTTTCTTTAATATTAAGCATATTAATGTCTTTATTTGTTCCTAAGATTTTAGGTATTGTCGAATTTGGTTATTGGCAACTTTTTATCTTTTATGTTGGTTATGCTGGTTTTTTTCATCTTGGATATATTGATGGATTGTATTTGAAACTTGGTGGGAAAGAATATCAGGATTTAGATTTTGATAGTTTGGGATTGCAATTTCGAATATTTATTTTTATTGAAATTCTAGTATCTCTTATTCTTTTTGGAATACTAACGTTTTTTTCGACGGATATAAATAGATTTACAATATTTATAGTTTTTATTGTGTATATGATTATTAGTAATTCTTCGTCATTCATAGGTTATATCTTTCAAGCTGTAAATTTAACAAGTTTATTTTCAATATCAATCATTATTGATAGGATTTGTGTATTAGTATTCATTATATTATTAATTTTATTAAATATTGAATCTTTTGTTCCGTATATTTTTTTATACACAGTCAGTAAATTATTTTCTTTGGTGTATTGTTTCTTGAAAGCAAAAGAACTTATTTTATCTAGAAGTAATAAGCTTTTTCAAATTTTGTTAGAGATGAAAGATGTATTGTTCATTGGTATTAAACTAATGCTGGCTAATATTGCAAGTATGCTGATTCTTGGTGTTGGACGAATGTTTATTGATTCTCATTGGGGTATTGAGGCTTTTGGTAAAGTTTCACTTGCATTATCATTAACAAATTTTTTTCTTTTGTTTATACAACAAATAAGTATGGTTTTGTTTCCAACTCTTAGAAGAGTTGGATCTGAAAAATATACTTCAATTTATATTAATTTACGAGATATTTTAGGATTATTGCTACCTCTAATTTTTGTATTTTACTCACCAATTTATTTTTTGTTATCTGAGTGGCTCCCAGAATATAGTGAAAGTTTAAAATATATGATTTTATTGTTGCCGATATGTACTTTTGATGGAAAGATGCAAATGTTATTTAACACCTATTACAAAGTAGTTCGTAAAGAGGTAGCATTGCTTTCTGTGAATCTTATTTCACTATTTTTAAGTATTTTTCTTGTTGTTGTATCTATTACTATTTTTGATAGTTTTTTATTGGTTATTTTATCAATGTTATTTTCAATAATGACAAGAAGTATAATTTCAGATCTTTATTTTGCTAATTTATTTAACTTAAAGGTCTATAAGCAACTTTTCTCCGAACTTTTAATAGTTTTTGCGTTTATTGTTTTAACATGGAATTTTCCCCTTAGTATTTCTTTTATTGGCACTTCCTTTATTTATCTTATTTTTTTATTTTTAAATAGAGATATAATAAAACAAAAATTTCAAAAAAAATAGGAGAGTATTTAATACATATGAAAACGATATTTATTACTGGTTCAGCTGGTTTTATTGGTAGCAACCTAGTTATCGAGTTATTAAAAAGTGATGATCATTGTCATATTATTGGGTTGGATAATTTGAATGACTATTATGATATATCACTCAAGTATTATCGCCTTGACAAAATCAAACAGTTAGCCGATCAAAGTGTGAGTGACTGGACTTTTATTGAAGGGAATTTAGCAGATAAGGAATTAATCAATTCAATATTCAAACAATATAAACCTGATATTATTGTGAATTTAGCAGCTCAAGCGGGAGTTCGTTATTCGATTACAAATCCGGACGTTTATATAGAGAGTAATATTATAGGTTTTCAAAATATATTAGAAGCTTGTCGTCACTATCCTGTAGAACATTTAGTTTATGCATCATCATCTTCTGTTTATGGAGGAAATGAAAAAGTACCATTCTCTACGGATGATAAAGTTGATAATCCAGTTTCGCTATATGCTGCAACTAAAAAGTCAAATGAGTTATTTGCTCATGCTTATAGTAAACTGTACGATATACCAACAACTGGTTTACGCTTCTTTACAGTTTATGGTCCCGCAGGACGACCAGATATGGCATACTTTGGTTTTACTAATAAATTGATAAAAGGTGAAACGATTGAAATTTTTAATTATGGGAATTGCAAACGTGACTTTACCTATGTAGATGATATTGTAGAGGGTGTAAAACGAGTAATGTATGGTGCTCCTCAGAAAAAAGTTGGATCTGATGGTTTACCGATACCACCATATGCAATCTATAATATAGGTAATAGTCAACCAGAAAATTTATTGGATTTTGTTCAAATTTTGAGCGAAGAACTTGTTTTAGCTGGTGTTTTGCCTGAAGATTTTGATTTTGAAACTCATAAAAAATTAGTTTCAATGCAACCAGGAGATGTTCCTGTGACTTTTGCTGATACATCAGAACTTGAGCATCAATTTGGTTTCAAGCCTACAACTACTTTGCGAGATGGACTTAGAAAATTTGCTCAGTGGTATAAAGGTTATTATGGTTAAAAATTTCGAAAAGATCTACCTTTTTTTCATTGATATCAGTTTAATGTTTCAATATATATTTTTATGGTAGTTCTTTTTATTTTATTGTCCAACTAAATATTTTGGTTTAAAGAAAACTAAACGGAGGACTCTTATATGAAAGGCATTATTCTGGCAGGTGGGTCTGGAACTCGACTCTACCCATTGACACGCGCAGCTTCAAAACAATTGATGCCAATTTATGACAAACCTATGATTTACTATCCATTGTCAACCCTTATGTTGGCGGGTATTAAAGAAATCTTAATTATTTCTACACCTCAGGATTTGCCACGATTCAAGGATATGTTGGGAGACGGGTCCGAGCTTGGAATATCTCTCTCATACGCAGAACAACCAAGTCCGGATGGGTTGGCGCAAGCCTTTATCATCGGTGAAGACTTTATCGGTACAGATAGTGTAGCCTTGATTTTGGGTGATAACATCTATCATGGAAATGGTTTAACCAAGATGTTGCAACGCGCAGCTAGCAAAGAAAAGGGTGCAACTGTCTTTGGATACCAGGTCAAAGATCCAGAACGCTTTGGTGTTGTGGAATTTGATGCAAACATGAATGCCATTTCTATCGAAGAAAAACCAGAAGAGCCAAAATCAAACTTTGCAGTCACTGGGCTCTACTTCTATGACAATAACGTTGTGGAAATCGCGAAAAATATTAAACCATCACCTCGTGGCGAGTTGGAAATCACAGATGTCAACAAAGCTTACTTAGACCGTGGCGACTTGTCTGTGGAACTCATGGGACGTGGTTTTGCATGGTTGGATACAGGTACGCATGAAAGCCTCTTGGAAGCTGCACAGTACATCGAAACGGTTCAACGCTTGCAAAACGTTCAAGTAGCTAACTTGGAAGAAATTGCTTATCGCATGGGCTATATCACTAAAGAACAAGTATATGAATTGGCACAACCACTTAAGAAAAATGAATACGGACAATACTTGCTCCGTTTGATTGGAGAAGCCTAATGACAGAAAACTTTTTCGGTAAAACACTAGCAGCTCGCCCAGTCGAAGCCATTCCAGGAATGCTGGAATTTGATATCCCAGTTCATGGCGACAACCGTGGCTGGTTTAAGGAGAACTTCCAAAAGGAAAAAATGCTTCCGCTCGGCTTCCCTGAAAGCTTCTTCGCAGAAGGAAAGTTGCAGAATAATGTTTCTTTCTCCCGCAAAAACGTTCTTCGTGGTCTTCACGCAGAGCCTTGGGATAAATACATCTCAGTAGCAGACGGCGGTAAGGTTTTGGGAACTTGGGTCGATCTACGTGAAGGAGAGACCTTCGGTAATACCTACCAAACCGTTATCGATGCTTCAAAAGGTATCTTCGTTCCGCGCGGAGTAGCCAATGGTTTCCAAGTCTTATCAGATTTCGTGGCTTACAGCTACTTGGTTAACGACTACTGGGCTTTGGAACTCAAGCCTAAGTATGCTTTCGTCAACTACGCTGACCCTAGCCTCGACATCAAGTGGGAAAACCTAGAAGAAGCAGAAGTTTCAGAAGCAGATGAAAATCACCCATTCCTCAAGGACGTCAAGCCTTTGAGAAAAGAGGACCTCTAATTTTTTAAGCCTCTTTTCAATGTCTTTGGTCACCTAGACAAATTACGTAAAGAGATTCTACCAAGATTGCTCACATAAAAGAAATCTTGAAGTAGTCTGGTAATGCAAGAGGGCGAGCAAAGCGATCCAATAGAGATAGTTTCCGCCGTAGTGAAAGCAAGATTACGTTTTACGTAATCTTGCAGGGAAATTTTGAAGCCTTAGGTTCAAAATTTAGCCATGAAACAGAAGGTTTGCTGGCGTCCCCACTACCTAAGGAAACTATCAACAAAAGAAAAAACTTTTCGGAGAAAAAAATGTCTCAATTTAAAAATATTATCGTAACTGGTGGAGCTGGTTTCATCGGCTCAAACTTTGTGCACTACGTTTACAATAACCACCCAGACGTCCATGTGACTGTTTTGGATAAATTAACCTATGCAGGAAACAAGGCTAATATTGATGCTATCCTTGGTGACCGAGTTGAGCTTGTTGTTGGTGATATTGCAGATGCTGAATTGGTTGACAAATTGGCTGCTAAGGCAGATGCCATTGTTCACTATGCGGCTGAAAGCCATAACGATAATTCGCTCAATGATCCAAGCCCATTTATCCATACCAACTTTATTGGTACTTACACCTTGCTTGAAGCGGCCCGTAAATACGACATCCGTTTCCACCATGTATCAACTGATGAAGTATATGGTGATCTTCCTTTGCGTGAAGACTTGCCAGGTCATGGAGAAGGTCCAGGTGAGAAATTCACATCTGAAACAAAATACAACCCTTCATCTCCTTATTCATCAACCAAGGCTGCATCAGACTTGATTGTCAAAGCATGGGTGCGTTCATTTGGTGTTAAAGCAACGATTTCCAACTGTTCAAACAACTACGGTCCATACCAACACATAGAAAAATTTATCCCACGCCAAATTACTAATATCTTGGCAGGTATCAAGCCAAAACTTTACGGTGAAGGTAAAAACGTCCGTGACTGGATTCATACCAACGACCATTCAACTGGTGTTTGGGCTATCTTGACGAAAGGCCGCATGGGTGAAACTTACCTAATCGGTGCTGACGGTGAGAAGAACAACAAAGAAGTGCTTGAATTGATTCTTGAAAAAATGGGTCAACCAAAAGATGCTTACGACCGCGTGACTGACCGTGCAGGACACGATTTGCGCTATGCTATTGACGCAAGCAAACTTCGTGATGAGCTAGGATGGACACCACAATTCACAGACTTCTCTCAAGGTTTGGAAGAGACTATCCAGTGGTATACAGATAACCAAGACTGGTGGAAGGCTGAAAAAGAAGCTGTTGAAGCTAATTACGCAAAAACGCAAGAAGTTATTAAATAAGATAATTGAAGGCTAGGGCTCTTGCCCAAGCCTTTCTTGAAATAAGGAGCAAACATGATTTTAATTACAGGTGCAAATGGTCAGTTGGGTACAGAATTGCGTTATCTCTTGGATGAGCGTGGTGTCGAGTATGTTGCCGCTGATGTAGCAGAAATGGATATTACGGATGCAGAGAAAGTGGATGCCTTCTTTGCAGAAGTCAAGCCGAGCGTTGTTTACCGCTGTGCAGCCTACACAGCTGTTGATATGGCAGAGGATGAAGGCAAGGAACTCAACTACAAGATTAACGTAACGGGCTCTGAGAATGTTGCCAAGGCTGCAGCCAAATACGGTGCAACCCTTGTCTATATCTCAACAGACTATGTCTTCAACGGTGAGTTGCCAGTCGGTCAAGAATGGCAAGTAGATGATCAACCAGATCCTCAATCTGAATACGGTCGTACCAAGCGTTTGGGTGAAGAAGCAGTTGAGAAATTTGCAGACAAGTTCTACACAGTGCGTACGGCTTGGGTCTTTGGTAACTATGGCAAAAACTTTGTTTTCACTATGCAAAATCTTGCTCAAACTCGAGACACATTAACAGTAGTCAATGACCAGCATGGGCGTCCAACCTGGACACGGACCTTGGCAGAATTTATGGTACATTTGGTGGAAACCAAGCAAGCATTTGGCTACTATCATTTGTCAAACGATGCGGTAGAAGATACGACTTGGTTTGACTTTGCGACAGAGATCCTCAAGAATACCAACACTAAGGTATTACCAGTGGACTCTAGCCAGTTCCCAGCCAAGGCTAAGCGTCCTTTCAACTCAACCATGAGCTTGGATAAGGCAAAGGCAACAGGATTTGTCATCCCGACATGGCAAGAAGCCTTGGAAGAGTTTTATAAGCAAGGGAAATAATGTAATTTTTGGAATGAAGTATATAAAACGAAATGAAAGAATGTTGTTAATTCTAACAAAAAACATTCTTTTCTTTTTATATAGAAATTCTTGTTATAATTAAAAACAAATGATATACTATACATATTAAATTTTTGAGGTATAAATAATGGGAGAATTACTTTTTTCACAATCTACGCTTGCTAAGATTGTATTGGATGGACGAAAACAGAATAATTGGTCTCAGCAAGAGCTAGCTGATAAGACTGGAATCAACCGCGCCATGATTAGTCGTGTTGAGCAAGGAGACTATATTCCATCAATCCCGCAACTTGAAAGCTTGTCACAAACTTTGGAATTTGATCTTGCTTCGTTGTTTGTGATGAGCAGCAGAATTGCATCAAATGCTAAAGTTGCAAAGACAAATATCGCTGTTGCAGGTACCGGCTATGTTGGTTTGTCCAATGCTGTTTTACTGGCTCAACATCATCATGTAGTTGCCGTTGATGTAATTTCTGAAAAGGTTGAGTTAATCAACGCAAGAAAATCTCCGATTCAAGATGATTATATTGAACAATATCTAGCTGAAAAAGAGTTGGATTTGGTCGCAACATTGGATGGGGAGAAAGCATATAAAGAAGCTGAAATTGTCATTATCGCTGCCCCAACCAACTATGACAGTACAAAAAATTATTTTGATACAGGGCATGTTGAAACAGTGATTGAAACAGTATTGAAAGTGAATCCAGATGCCTTGATGGTCATTAAGTCAACGATTCCTGTAGGCTTTACGCAAGCCGCTCGTAAAAAATTCGGTACTAAAAACATCATTTTCAGTCCAGAATTTCTGAGAGAATCCAAAGCCTTGTATGACAATCTCTATCCTTCACGGATTATTATTTCATATGAAAAAGATGACAGCGAAGCTGTGATTGCTGGTGCGGAAAAAATTGCTGCTTTGCTACAAGAGGGAGCTTTGAAGTCTGATATTGAAGTGCTACATATGGGATCAACAGAAGCAGAGGCAGTGAAGTTATTTGCAAATACCTATTTAGCTCTTCGTGTTTCCTATTTCAATGAATTGGATACCTATGCTGAGTTGAAAGGACTTGATACGGAATCCATTATCCGTGGGGTTGGTTTGGATCCTCGTATTGGAGACCATTATAACAATCCTTCATTTGGTTACGGTGGCTATTGTTTACCAAAAGATACTAAGCAATTGTTGGCTAACTATGATAATGTACCTCAAAATATGATGACTGCCATCGTGGAATCTAACCGTACTCGTAAGGATTTCATTGCCGATCAAGTCTTGAAATTGGCAGGCTATTACGACTATTCGGGCCATGATCAATTTCATCAGGAAGTGGAGAAAGAGATTACGATTGGCATTTACCGCTTGACCATGAAGAGTAATTCGGATAATTTCCGTCAGAGTTCGATACAAGGGGTGATGAAGCGCTTGAAAGCCAAGGGGGCAAAGGTCATTATATTTGAACCTAGCTTGGAAAATGGTTCGACCTTCTTTGGCTCCAAAGTTGTCAACAACTTAAAGAAATTTAAGGAAATGAGCCAGGCGATTGTGGCCAATCGCTATGATGTCAATTTGGATGATGTGGCAGACAAAGTCTATACACGGGATATTTTTAGACGGGATTAAGGGAATTCCTGTCTCCTCAACGTGTGCTATGGGAATCCCGCAAAACGTTCAGTTGTCACTAATAACTTGGAGAATTGAATGAAATAATGATAAAAAAACGTTGCATGTTATCAGAAAATGGTTGCATGCATTTTTTCATACAATGTCGTGTTAATGGCTTTAAATTCCTTGATTTTGTAATTTTTTTAAGATATAATAAAGGGTAATTGTGTGAAAGGAGTAGTATTGTGCCAAAGGATTTTGAAGATAAAGACACACAATCTGCTAGTTTTCGTGATCAGATATTAAGAGAACTAGAGGAATTGAAATCAAAACGCCAAAACACAGATTCGGACCTTCCGAGTAGACAGGATATTGTTGAATCCTTACAAGAATCTACAGAGAAGAAGCAAGCAACTCCAACGCATCTGCCTTTGACAGAAGCCTTGGAACAAACAAAAGAAACAGCGCCACAAACCATTCGGATTAACAAGATTGCTTTTGAGGACGAGGTTGGCCTTGATGAAACAAAGGTTATGCCAAAGATTGCAGAAGATTTGCCTCCGAAAGCGGTTGAAGTGGATTTGTCGGTCAAGGAAGAAGAAGTTGAACTGCCTCCAATCGCGCCAGAATTTTCTCAAGAAGAGGGGAACGAGACAGTAGAACCTCCATTGGAAGATACGGTTGAGCGCAGTCTGCAACAGTTGCGGACCATTGCGGCTGGAATGGATTATCCGGAAATAGCCGAAGAAGAGCCACATCCTCAACCTGAACCGATGGTTTTACCTCCGTTGGAAGATGAGCCGGTATTTACAAAAGATGAGGTAGAGGTTGCTCCTGCAGTAACTCCTCAACCTGAACCAGTGACTCCTGTTGTTGAAAAGGAAGAACCCTTGGCAAGAAGACGCGGTGCGACCAAGCAAGTTAGGAAGGAACAAGATAAAACAGTTAAGAAAATTGTCGGGACCATTGTTTCCTTGGTTGCCTTGGCCCTGGTAGCTACCTTGGTTGCTGGTTTCTTCTATGTCAAGTCAAGCTTAGAACCAGTCAATGTGGAAGCTTCAGAGACTATTCAAGTGGAAATTCCAGAAGGTTCTTCTACTAGTCAAATCGGTCAAATTCTTTTAGAAAATAAGCTGATTAAGAACGCGACAATCTTTAACTACTTCTCTAAATTAAAGAGCTATAATAGCTTCCAGAGTGGTTTCTATAATTTGAACCAGGCCATGTCTGTAGAAGATCTGGCTAAGAAGTTGCAAGAGGGTGGAACTCCAGTCGCTGAAAAACCTGCATCAGGTAAAATCCTGGTTATTGAGGGGTACACTATTGAGCAGATTGCCCAAGCGATTACTCAAAATAGTGCTTCAGAGGATGAAACAACGGAATCTCCATTTAGCTCGGATGCCTTTATGGCAACGGTTCAGGACCCAGCTTTCATCACGCGAATGACAGAGACATATCCAGACCTCTTTGCAAGCCTGCCTGCAGCGGATAGTGGTGTCAAGTATCAGTTGGAAGGGTATCTCTTTCCAGCTACTTATGAGTATTACGAAGACACGACTGTTGAGCAATTGGTAGAAGATATGATTGCGGCGACCAATACTGCCTTGCAACCATACTATGCGGAGCTTCCAAACAAGGGCTTGGATGTGAATTCAGTATTGACCATGGCTTCACTGGTTGAAAAGGAAGGTTCTACAGACGAGGACCGTCGGAATATCGCAAGCACTTTCTACAATCGTATGAACATCGGCATGCCTTTGCAGTCTAACATCGCTGTTTTGTATGCAATGGGCAAATTGGGTGAGAAGACAACCTTGGCTGAGGATGCAGGAATCGACACTGCGATTGATTCACCTTATAACAACTACGTACACCTAGGTCTAATGCCTGGTCCTGTAGGAAGTCCAAGTTTGGCAGCTATTCAGGCGACCATCAATCCAAACCAGACAGACTATCTCTACTTTGTAGCAGATGTGACGACTGGAGAAGTGTATTTTACCGCTTCATTTGACGAGCACAATCAAAACGTTGAAACACACGTAAATAGCAAATTAAATAATCAATAAGGTTGAGGCAAAATTATGTGGATTTTCCGCATAATTTTGTTTTCATCCCTGACAAACATGAAAAGGAAGTAAAAATGGCAGAAAAAACCTATCCAATGACCTTGGAAGAAAAGGAATTGTTGGAAAAAGAATTAGAAGAACTGAAGTTGGTCCGTCGTCCGGAGATTGTGGAGCGTATTAAAATCGCCCGTTCTTACGGAGACCTTTCGGAAAACTCTGAATACGAAGCAGCTAAAGATGAGCAGGCTTTTGTAGAGGGTCAAATTTCAACTATCGAGAACAAGATTCGTTATGCGGAGATTGTCAATAGCGATGCTGTTGCAGCAGACGAAGTGGCTATCGGTAAGACAGTTACTGTTCAAGAAATCGGTGAAACAGACGAGGAAGTGTATCACATCGTTGGTGCTGCGGGCGCGGATGCCTTTGCCAACAAGATTTCAAATGAAAGTCCAATCGGTCACGCCTTGATTGGTAAGAAGACTGGAGATGTTGCTCTGATTGAGACACCAGCTGGAAGCTATCAGGTGAAAATCTTGAATGTTGAAAAGACAAAATAAAAGTGTGGGGAGAGTCGAAAGATTCTCTCTTTCTCGTCTCGTCAGTACCTGCATTTCTAGCCTGAATTCGGACTAAAAATATGGTAAAATAAAGAGATTGAGAAAGTTGAGGTTGTAATGAAACAAGCAAATAAAAAAGGAAAGAAAACAAGGCGGCCGACCAAGGCTGAAATAGCCCAACAAGACAGGGTCAAAAAAATCTTGATTCGGATTTTCGGCGTCCTATTCATTATTTTGACAGCTAGTCGGCTGGGTGCCTTTGGTGTGACGGCCTACAATGTCTTCCGCCTGCTGTTTGGTAGCCTATCCTATCTAGTCCTGGCAGGACTTCTAGTCTACTTTGTCTTCCCCCAATTTTGGCAGCGCAG
Source organism: Streptococcus sp. A22 (assembly GCF_043674215.1). NCBI lineage: Bacteria > Bacillati > Bacillota > Bacilli > Lactobacillales > Streptococcaceae > Streptococcus > Streptococcus sp. A22. The sequence goes on along the minus strand of NZ_JBIMJQ010000026.1, from coordinate 10,564 downwards.
AGAAGGGATGATTTCGGGCTTTTACCTGATTGTGGCCGGTCTCCTGATAGGCTTTCAGGCCTATTTGGATGTTTCCTACAGTGGGTCGGACCTCTTTACCTATAGTTTGCGGCTGAGTTTGAATGAGCTGTCGCGTTTTCAGGTCAAGGAGTTTCTGGGTGGAGGCCTGCTGGGTAGCGCCTTCTATATGCCCATTGCCTTCCTATTTTCTAATCTAGGCTCCTTTTTCATCGGTCTTCTATTTATTGCCTTTGGTATTTTCTTTATGAGTCCATGGTCTGTCTACGATGTGGCCGATGGCCTGGCAGTTCTCAAGGATAAGATGACGGAGGGCCAGTTAAAAAGGGCAGAGCTTCGGGAGTTGAAGCGGGCCGAGCGAGAAGAAAAACGCCAGCTAGAATTGGCTCGTTTGGAGGAAGAGCGCCTGCGTTTGGAGGAAGAAGAATCATTAGCCTTGGATAGGCCAGTCGATTTGGAAACGGGTGAAATTCTAGACGCAGAACCAGTTCAAGTGCCCATTATTTCAGAATACGATCATTTAGAAGAGGTAGAAGATGAATTTCCAGTTATGCTGGTTGAGGATGAGGAACCACACCTAAGTGCCGACCTTCCAGAAGAAGTGGATGATGTCGAAGTTCAAATCGACTTCAAACCCAAGCTCAAGCAACGCTTGGCCTACAAATTGCCATCCATTGACCTCTTTGCGCCAATCAAGGCCAAAAGCCAGTCCAATGAAAAACGTCTGGTCCGACAGAACATTAAGATTTTGGAAGACACCTTTGCCAGCTTTGGTATTAAGGTGGTCGTAGAGCGGGCAGAAATCGGACCGTCGGTCACCCGCTATGAATTAAAGCCAGCTGTCGGTGTCCGTGTCAATCGGATTTCCAATTTGGCGGATGATTTGGCTCTGGCTCTAGCTGCCAAAGATGTCCGTATTGAGGCGCCGATTCCGGGGAAATCCTTGGTCGGTATCGAGGTACCCAATTCCGAAGTGGCTATGGTGCCCTTCCGTGAACTTTGGGAACAATCTAAGACGGATGCTAACAAACTCTTGGAAATTCCGCTTGGAAAAGCAGTCAATGGCTCTGTCAAATCCTTTGACCTTGCCAAAATGCCTCACTTGCTGGTAGCAGGATCGACCGGTTCTGGTAAATCTGTCGCGGTCAACGGTATTATTTCTTCTATTTTGATGAAGGCCAGTCCTGACCAAGTCAAGTTTATGATGGTTGATCCCAAAATGGTTGAATTGTCGGTCTATAATGATATTCCCCACCTGCTCATCCCTGTTGTGACCAATCCTCGTAAGGCAGCGCGCGCCCTGCAAAAGGTGGTGGACGAGATGGAGAAACGCTACGAACTCTTCAGTCATATCGGTGTCCGTAACCTTGAAGGCTACAATGCCAAGGTTGAGGAATTTAACAGCCGTTCCGAGGAAAAACAAATTCCCCTACCTTTGATTGTCGTCATCGTGGACGAGTTGGCTGACCTGATGATGGTCGCCAGCAAGGAAGTGGAGGATGCCATTATCCGTCTGGGGCAAAAAGCTCGTGCGGCGGGCATTCACATGATTTTAGCAACCCAGCGTCCGTCCGTTGATGTTATTTCAGGTCTGATCAAGGCAAATGTGCCGTCTCGTGTGGCTTTTGCGGTCGCATCGGGCACGGATTCGCGGACCATTTTGGGAGAAAATGGCGCCGAAAAACTCCTCGGTCGCGGGGACATGCTCTTCCATCCTATTGGCGAGTCGGCTCCAATTCGCTTACAAGGCTCCTTTATCTCGGATGATGATGTCGAGCGGATTGTCAGCTTTGTCAAGGACCAGGCCGATGCCGAATACGACGAGTCCTTTGATCCGGGCGAAGTAGCAGAAGGCGATGGTGGTTTCGATGACAATGGCGGAGCTTCTGAGGGTGACCCTCTCTTCAATGAGGCGCGTGCCCTCGTCATCGAAACGCAAAAGGCTTCCGCATCTATGATCCAGCGCCGCCTATCGGTCGGTTTTAACCGCGCAACCCGTTTGATGGAAGAATTAGAGGCAGCTGGCGTCATTGGTCCAGCCGAAGGGACCAAACCTAGAAAAGTATTGGAGACACAGTAATGACCTTTGAAACGATGCACCACCTAGCCATTATCGGCAGTAATTATGACAAAACTAGAGAATTTTATGTGGACAAATTGGGCTTTGAACAGCTGGACGAGCATATTCGCCCAGAAAAAAATGACATTCTTTTCAATGTCAAAAAGGACAATCTGGTCTTAGAAATCTTTATCAAGCCTGACGCTCCCTTGCGCCCCAAAATGCCTCAACCAGAACACACTGGCCTGCGGCATTTAGCTTTTAAGGTCGCAGATGTCGAGGCCTGTCTGGCGGAGTTTGACCGCTTGGACATTCTCCACGAAGCCCTGCGATATGACGATTTTGATGGCAAGAAGATGGCCTTCTTCTTTGACCCAGATGGTCTACCATTAGAAATTCATGAATAGAAAAAATCCCTTCTGGCAATTTCTCAGGAGGGATTGCTTATTTTTGGGTAAAGATGGCGACGAGAAGACCGATGTACATGAGAAAGGTCAGGAGAAAACCAGCTCTCCAGTAAACCTTGAAAAAACGCTTGTAGTCTAATTCTCTTTTTTTATAGAGAGTGCCAGTTAGCAGAATCAGCAAGAGCAGAGAAAGAGCTAACAGTAGGTGGGGTAGCAGGCTGCTGTAGTAGAGCTTATCTGTTAGGATGATAAATTCAAAAGCGAACATAGGAAAAGCCAGGTCAGCAAAGTTCCAACCCCTTTTATTTAACTTTAATAATCTTACAAATAGAATTGAAATAATCAGCGTAACAATTGGATAAACAACCGCTGCAATTTTCAGTAATAACATACTTATATTCTATTAAAAAAATAAAAAAAAGTAAACATAAAGCTTGCATTCTTCCTGAAATCGTGTATAATAAAAAGGTATGTGTAAATGCGCATATTTGTGGGAGGTAAAAATCTTTAATTACCGCCAAAACCACAATAGGAGGATTTTATATCATGGCTAAAAAAGTCGAAAAACTCGTAAAACTTCAAATTCCTGCAGGTAAAGCTACTCCAGCTCCACCAGTCGGACCAGCACTTGGTCAAGCAGGTATCAATATCATGGGATTCACTAAAGAGTTCAACGCTCGTACAGCTGACCAAGCTGGTATGATCATCCCTGTTGTTATCTCTGTGTATGAAGATAAATCATTCACTTTCATCACTAAAACACCACCAGCTGCTGTTCTTTTGAAAAAAGCTGCAGGTGTTGAAAAAGGTTCAGGTACACCAAACAAAACTAAAGTTGCAACAGTTACTCGTGCACAAGTACAAGAAATTGCTGAAACTAAAATGCCTGACTTGAACGCTGCATCTCTTGAAGCTGCAATGCGTATGATCGAAGGTACTGCTCGTTCTATGGGATTCACTGTTGCTGACTAAGCAGTAGCACCCAAGATTATCTGATTACAAGGAGACATATAACATGGCTAAAAAAAGCAAAAACTTGCGTGCTGCTCTTGAGAAAATCGACAGCACAAAATTGTACAGCGTAGAAGAAGCTGTTGCTCTTGCAAAAGAAACTAACTTCGCTAAATTTGATGCGTCTGTTGAAGTTGCTTACAACTTGAACATCGACGTTCGTAAAGCAGACCAACAAATTCGTGGTGCAATGGTATTGCCAAACGGTACTGGTAAAACTTCACGCGTTCTTGTTTTCGCACGTGGTGCTAAAGCAGAAGAAGCAAAAGCTGCTGGTGCAGACTTTGTTGGTGAAGATGACCTCGTTGCTAAAATCAACGGTGGTTGGTTGGACTTCGACGTTGTTATCGCAACTCCAGATATGATGGCTGTTGTTGGACGTCTTGGTCGCGTACTTGGTCCACGTAACTTGATGCCAAACCCTAAAACTGGTACAGTAACAATGGATGTTGCTAAAGCAGTTGAAGAGTCTAAAGGTGGTAAAATCACTTACCGTGCTGACAAGGCAGGTATCGTACAAGCTCTTATCGGTAAAGTATCATTCGACGCTGACAAACTTGTTGAAAACTTCAAAGCTTTCCACGATGTAATGGCTAAAGCTAAACCAGCTACAGCTAAAGGTACTTACATGACTTCAGTATCTATCACTACAACACAAGGTGTTGGTATCAAAGTTGATCCAAACTCATTGTAATGAGTAGAGGGACTGTCTTCGGGCAGTCTTTTTCTGTTTGAAAATACCTGAATTTTAGTGTATAATATGTCCAGGCATATCAAGGAGGTTAGTATGAGAAAAGCAAATTTTGACGAATTTTACAGCCATTTATCTGCTGTTTACAATTTAGAAGAAGGTATTATTTCGGATGTCTTGCGTGAGAAGATTGTGGAGTTTGCGCAGAAATTAGACAAGTCGGATAATCTCTATCTCTTGGCAGATCAACTCTCTGTTTTTGTCAATGCAGAAGTGACTGCTCTGACCTGGCGGGCGCCCAAGGAACTGGTTGAATTGGCCCGCTATATCCAAGATTTGCAAGTAAGCTACAATCGCTATGTCATGGGTTTAAACAGCCTATAGGAGGAAATAGAATGACAGATTATGTGAAACCACAGGTATGGAAGTGGGAAGATGAAAATGACAATCGGACTGGTAACCGTCCTACCGCAGGTAGCCGTTTTGAGCAAACCTTGCCCAAAGGCGATAAGCCCTTGCAGGTTTACTCACTTGGAACACCCAATGGCATCAAGGTGGCTATCATGCTGGAAGAACTCAAGGAATTGGGGATATCGGATGCGGCTTATGACCTGTTTTTGATTGAAATTGGCAAAGGCGACCAGTTTGGTTCAGATTTTGTAGACATCAATCCAAACTCAAAAATTCCTGCCATGGTGGATTATTCAGGGGCAGATCCTGTCCGTGTCTTTGAGTCTTCTCATATTTTGCTCTATTTGGCTGAGAAATTTGATGCCTTCTTGCCAAGGGACTGGGCAGGTCGCACGGAAGTCCTCAATTGGCTCTTCTGGCAGACTGGTGCAGCACCCTTTGTTGGTGGTGGCTTTGGACATTTCTATCACTACGCGCCAACTGCCCAGGAATATCCGATTAACCGCTATGCCATGGAAACCAAGCGTCAACTAGATGTGTTAGACCAGGTCTTAGCGACCCGTCCCTATATTGCTGGCGACGAATACACTATTACGGATATTGCCATCTGGTCTTGGTATGGTCGTCTGGCTCAGGGCAATCTCTATCCAGGTTCCAAGGAATTTTTAGATGTTGCTAGCTATCAGAACCTCAATCAGTGGGTGGAGAAAATTGCTAAGCGTCCAGCAGTTGCGCGGGGCTTGGCAGTGGAGTACAAAAAATTGGATGCATAAATTTTAGAAGGGGATTCGTTTGGAAATCTCCGTTTTCTCAGATATTTTTCTATAAAAATCCCCGATTTTATGATAAAATACTAGGGATGAAATAGAGGAGAGAGATGATGAAACCTAAATACGAACGTATTCTAATAAAACTATCTGGAGAGGCCTTGGCTGGTGAACGTGGTGTCGGAATTGACATCAAGACAGTTCAGGAAATGGCCAAGGAAATCCAGGAAGTGGCTGAGTCTGGTGTGCAGATTGCCCTTGTAATCGGTGGTGGGAACCTCTGGCGTGGGGAGCCTGCTGCAGAAGCTGGTATGGATCGTGTACAAGCAGATTATACAGGGATGCTGGGAACAGTTATGAATGCCCTGGTGATGGCGGATTCCCTCAAGCAGCTTGGTGTGGATACTCGTGTGCAAACAGCTATTTCTATGCAGTCTGTGGCAGAGCCTTATATTCGCGGTCGTGCTCTCCGTCATTTGGAAAAAGGTCGTATCGTTATCTTTGGTGCTGGTATCGGCTCACCGTATTTCTCAACCGATACGACGGCTGCTCTTCGTGCAGCAGAAATCGAAGCAGATGCCATTCTCATGGCTAAAAATGGGGTCGACGGTGTTTACAATGCAGACCCTCGTAAGGATGCCAATGCGGTTAAGTTCAATGAATTGACCCACCGAGAAGTTATCCATCGTGGTCTTAAAATCATGGATGCCACAGCATCAACTCTTTCAATGGACAATGACATCGACCTGGTTGTCTTTAACATGAATGAGCCAGGCAATATCAAACGTGTTGTTTTCGGTGAGCCAATCGGTACAACCGTTTCTAACAAAGAAGAAAAATAAAAACAAAAAGAAAAGGATATTTTATGTCGAAAGAAATTATTGCCAAAGCGCAAGAGCGTATGAATCAATCTCACCAGAGCTTGGCGCGTGAATTTAGCCATATCCGTGCAGGTCGTGCCAATGCTAGTCTCCTGGACCGTATCTCTGTGGATTACTACGGAGCGCCAACACCGCTCAACCAGTTAGCTGGTATCACTGTGCCAGAGGCGCGTGTTCTTCTTATCACACCGTTTGATAAGTCTATCTTGAAAGATATCGAGCGTGCCTTGAATGCGTCTGACCTTGGCTTGACACCACAATCTGACGGTACAGTTATCCGCTTGGTTATCCCTGCATTGACAGAGGAAACACGTAAGAATTTGGCAAAAGACGTGAAAAAAGTGGGTGAGAACTCGAAAGTAGCTATCCGTAACATCCGTCGTGACGCTATGGACGAGGCCAAAAAAGCTGAGAAGGCCAAAGAAATCACGGAAGATGATTTGAAGACGCTTGAAAAAGACATCCAAAAAGTCACTGACGATGCGATTAAGACCATCGACAAGATGACAGCTGACAAGGAAAAAGAACTCTTAGAAGTTTAACCAGCACAAGGGGAATGGGAGGACAAAGATCTACAGAATCCTTGTCTTTCCTTCCTTTTTTTGCTAGCTTTGCTTGATTGTTTTCCTAGAGATTTGTCTAAAGAGTAAGCAGCAGAGCATCCAAAAATGCAGGCGCCCAATGGTTGCCTAGAAAGAAATAGCTATGAATGATTTACTAGCTCACTATATTGTCGGATTAGTGACCGACCAAAATGACCAGTTTTACTTCATCCAAAAGGATGGTAAGACCTTTGCCCTGTCCAAGGAAGAAGGGGATTTTCAGCTGGGTCAATCTGTCAAGGGCTTTGCCTACACAGATATGAAGCAGAAATTGCGCTTGACGACCAAGGAAGTGGGAGCAACCCGTGATACCTTTGGCTGGGGAACGGTAACAGAAGTGAGGAAGGACTTGGGTGTCTTTGTTGATACGGGCTTGCCGGACAAGGAAGTGGTTGTGTCCTTGGACATCCTTCCTGACATCAAGGAACTCTGGCCCAAGAAAGGTGACCAGCTCTATGTCAAGTTGGACGTTGACAAGAAAGACCGAATTTGGGCTTTACCTGCCTTTCAAGAGGAATTTCAAAAGATGGCAGGTCCTGCTTATGACAATATGCAAAACCAGACCCTCAAGGCCATTGTCTACCGCTTGAAACTCAATGGGACCTTTGTTTACTTGCCAGACAACAATATGCTGGGTTTTATTCATCCTAGCGAGCGTTATGCAGAGCCACGTTTGGGCCAGGTCCTGGAGGCCCGTGTCATCGGCTATCGGGCTGTTGACCGGACCCTCAATCTGTCGCTCAAACCACGCTCATTTGAGATGTTGGAAAATGATGCCCAGATGATTTTGACTTATCTGGAAAGCAATGGCGGCTTTATGACCTTGAATGACAAGTCTGCTCCGGAAGACATCAAGGCCACCTTTGGCATTTCCAAGGGGCAATTCAAAAAAGCCCTGGGTGGGCTGATGAAAGCCGGTAAAATCAAGCAAGATGCGATTGGGACAGAATTGATTTAGGAGAAGAATCATGCGTGTATATATTGCTGGTAGTGGAGCCATGGGTTGCCGTTTTGGTCATTCTCTGTCTAAGACTGATCATGAGGTGATTTTGCTGGACAATTGGGAAGACCATATTCAGGCTATCCGTGAAAATGGCCTCAAGGTGACGGGGGATTTTGACGAGACGGTCAAGCTGCCGATTATGAAACCGACTGAGGCTGTGGAAGTGGCGGATTTGATTATCCTCTTGACCAAGGCAGACCAGTTACCAAAAATGTTGCAGGATATTAAGGGGATTATCGGTGAACAGACCAAGGTACTCAGTCTTTTGAATGGGTTGGGTCATGCGACCACCATGCGCCGCTATGTGCCAGATGAGTCGATCATGGTTGGAGTGACCATTTGGTTGGCTGGGCTCAAGGGGCCAGGTCATGCTCATCTGGAGGGACCAGGATCCATTTTCCTGCAAAATATGTCTGGGGACGGTCAGGCTGTTGCCCACATCGTGGACATGTTTAACCAAGCGGGACTCAATGCGACCTATGATGAGAATGTGATTGAATCTATTTGGCGCAAGGCCTGTGTCAATGGGGTCATGAATCCGACCTGTACCATTATGGACTGTACCATTGGGGAACTTTTTGGAACGGAAGGTGGACTCAATCTGGTTCAGGGGATTTTCAAGGAATTTATCGCTGTGGCGCGTGCGGAAGTAGGGAATATCGATGAAGAGGGAATTTGGAAGTACATCATGGAAACTTCTAAAAAGGCCTCACATCATTATCCGTCCATGCATCAGGACTTGATCCAACATGGTCGCAAGACGGAGATTGACTATCTGAATGGAGCGGTAGTTTTCAAGGGCAAGCGGGTTGGTATTTCAACGCCTTATTGCCAGATGATGACGGACATGGTTCATGCCAAGGAAGCCATGTTGGGATTGCGTTAGGAGGAAGGTGCAGGGTTTGTAGTTATCCTCCCGTTTATCAATAAAAATCAATGGAGTTTATAGTGAAAAGAATACTACTTGCTCTACTGTTAATTGGCCTGGTTTGGGGCGGTCCGGTAGTAAAAGCAGATGAATTGATGGATATTGCTAGAGCTTCTGGTTATGAGGTTTATGAGGGCTACAGGCCCAAGTCTTCTATATTGATTGATGGAAATACTGGGGATATTGTTTGGCAAGATAATATTGATGAGTCAAGGGATCCGGCTAGTATGAGTAAGCTCATGACCTTGTATCTGGTCTATGAAGCCATTGGTCAGGGCAAGTTGACAGAAGATACCATTATCAGGGCAACGGAGACTGACCAGGCGATTTCTGCTATCCATGAAATTTCGAACAATCCGATCTATGCTAGTGTTGATTATACAGTTGGTGATTTGATTGCCATGACCTTGGTACCATCTTCCAATGTAGCGACAGTCATGTTGGCCAATTACTTGTCTAACAATGATCCGGATGCTTTTATGGACATGATGAATGCCAAGGCCAAGGAGCTGGGTATGACCAATTCTGTTTGGAACAATCCAGGAGGAGCAGGGGCAAGTGGCTTTAGAGGTTACTATAGTCCCAAGCGTTATGACAATTCGGCTTCCAACCAAACAACAGCGCGTGATATGGCCATTTTGGTCTACCATTTGACCAAAAAATATCCTGCTATTTTGGAATATACGCGCCATCGGGTCATTGTTACGATGGTGGACACTCCCTACCAGCAGGCCTATAATTCCTATAATTATTCTTTACCAGGAAATATCTACGGTTTAGAAGGGGTCACTGGTCTCAAAACCGGTTCCAGTCCTCGTGCGGCCTTCAATATTTCCATGACCATCGATCGAGGCGGGCAAAAGATGATTGCAGTCATTATGGGTGTGGGTACCTGGTCTGATATGAATTCTGATTTCCAGCGCCATGCCTTTGCTAACGCCTTGATTGATAAGGCTTATCAGGACTTTGAATACAAGAAAGTCTTGACAGCTGGTAAACATAGCCAGGACGGAAAGCATTACCAGGTTGAGTCGGACCTATATGCGACTGTCCCCGTTGGAACTAGTCCCAAATTAGTATATAAGGATGGGCAGGTCTATGCGGATAATGGCTTAGATTCGGTCAGTCCCTTGATTCAGGATTCTGTGAAGGCTGAAGATACAGGCGTCTTGGCAACGGTCAATAAGGCCTTGGTCAAAAAGCAATCCGCTGAAGCTGACAATCAAACAGATTTCACCCTAACTTGGATTGGTTCTAGTCTGGTCTTGTTACCACTGGCTCTGGTTTCCTATTTTATTTTTAGGAATGAGCAGAAAAATCGTGCCCAATTTAAGGAAAGACGCAAGAGTCGTTCGAGAAATAAATAGTTTGTTAGAACGTCGATAAACTAAATTCTGGATAAATTAACTGAGTAACTCTGCTAAGAAAAAACAAAAATTTAGTTTATTTTGCGAGCGGAGCGAGCCCTAAACCAGGACTTTCCGCCGTGACGAAAATACCTGAAACGTTGTCGTTTCAGGTATTCGGAGTATTTGAGACCTTAGTCTCAAAGTAACAGAGAATTTGAGGAACTGCTCAGTAGTTCCCTATTTCCAACCTCCGAAAGTCACTCCCCTGACTAAATGAATCGAACTGCGTTCGTTCTATTTCCAACCTCCGAAAGTCACTCCCCTGACTAAATGAATCGAACTGCGTTCGTTCTATTTCCAACCTCCGAAAGTCACTCCCCTGACTAAATGAATCGAACTGCGTTCGTTCTATTTCCAACCTCCGAAAGTCACTCCCC